>CAZDDA010000225.1:0-4675 GCA_964504085.1 uncultured Thermotogae bacterium
GATCGCCTTGCCCACCGATCGACCGAGAAAGATCGATTGCCCCAGGTCGCCCTGTAACGCCTCCTTCAACCACTTGCCGTAGCGGACCCAGAAGGGATCGTCAAGATGCATGCTCTTGAGCATGCGCGCTCGCACTTCGGGGGATGCGCTGGGCCCCAAGATCGACACCAGCGGGTCACCCGGGATCAAATACATGATCGAAAAGGTTATGAAGCTGACCGCCAGCCACATGGGCAAAATGGCCAAGAGGCGTCGCAGTACGTATGCAAGCATACCTCACCTTTAGCGAACAACAGACGCGACGCGGGTGAGAAATCGGTCAGCAGCCAGCTCTCACCCGCGTCAACCCTTACACATCTATTTCCAAACGTTCCAGAACCGCGGCACAACATACCAAGGTTCGTAACCTTGGAGTTCCTTCCGCGTTGCCTCCAACCCAAAGATGTCACCGAAGTAAATCACGGGGACATCGTCGTAGTACAACAGCTGAACCTGTTCGAAGATCTTCTTGCGTTCTTCGAACGAGGCCGGCTTCGAGAGCTCGTCAAGCAATTCATCCATCTTCGGGTTGCAGTAGCCGTAGGCGTACGGCGCCCCACACTGCAGCGACCCCTTCATCCGGAGTGGCTCCTCGGACGGCGACCAACCGGTTTGGTTGATGTGCCATCCCTTGCCTTCGAGCGCCTTTCCGATCTGGGACGGCCAATCTGAGAACTCGATCTTGATGCGGAAGCCGCCGAGTTCCAGGGACGTTGCTGCCGCCAACGTGCATCGGTACATCCAGTAGTAATCCCGGTTGGAGAGGAGGATGATGTCCTCGCCCTGATAGCCGGCTTCTTTCAGCAATTGCTGGGACTTCTTCGGGTTGGCCTGGTTGTAGTTGTAACTTCCCGCTTCGGAATACCACGCCGACCAGGGACCATACCGGAAGCCCGGATGAGCGCTGTAGAAGTCCGGGTCATTCATGACCACGGTGGAGACAACGAACTGCATATCCAGTGCCGCAAACAGGGCCTGGCGAACCTTCACGTTGTCGAACGGTGGCTCCGATTGATTCAATTCCCATACCAATGCCCATTGAGGTTTCACGATATGGGAGACGAGGTCTGCGTTTGAATCAATTGTGGATCGTGTCTCGATGGGAAGCGCTTCTGCGTAGTCATACTCGCCGGTCTCGAGACCGGCGATCCGAGCGCCGACTTCTTTGACCGGGATCAAAAGGATCTCATCGAAGTAGGCGACCTTCTTTCCGACAAATCCGGACGCAGGGGCGTCAACAGGGGTGTAGTCTTCAAATCGAGCGAGCTTAACGTGCACATCCGGTTGCCACTCGACGAGCTTATAGGGACCGGTGCCGATGAGATCGGGAATACGAAGCTCCTCACGACTCTCGGCGAATTCCTTCGGCATCACCCCCTGCCACGTGACCTGGATCACCATGGCGCTGACGAGGTTCATCGGCTGGGTTAGCGTTACGAGGAGCGTGTGGTCATCAACCACCTGGATCTCGTCGACGCCGTCGTAGTATCCGCTGACCGGCGAGATGGCGATGATGCGTTCCAGTGAAGCCTTGGCATCCTCCGCCGTCAGAGCCTTTCCGTTGTGAAACTTGATGCCCTGCCGAAGAACGAGCGTGTAGGACAAGCCATCCTCGGCCGCTTTCCACGACTCAAGCAACACAGGTTCCGGCGCATAGTTCGCGTCGAAGGCCACGAGCGGCTCAAACACATGGGATGCCACTTGCTGTGTTGCGGTTGTCGTTGTTTGGTGCGGATCTAGTGTTGGCGGATTCGTCTGCATTGCGGCACGAACCGTTCCCCCGTACGTCTGCCCCATCGCAGTCACCGCAACTAGTCCGATCAACAATCCAATCGTCATTAACAGCGCAATCTTTCTCACGGATTCCACCTCCTTGATGGATGGACGATCAACTTTTGCCTCACTGCTCTATTTTCTCTGTTCCGCGCTGATGTCTCACCTCCTTTATTTTTCTGATCTAGTGTAGACGGCCTTCCCTGTGGAGATCGATTCCTCGATAGCGTTCGCTAGCTTCAACGAGTGAAGTCCTTCTTCGACCGGAACCGGCGATGGCCGATCGTGGAGCACACAATTGACAAACGCGATGAGTTCCTCACGCAGGTCCCCGCGGACTTCCCCACCATATCTCGGCGCGTGATGAACGTCGGGGGCATCAATCCCCCCCGCCGACGTCAACAGCACGGCCTGTTCGTGATAGACCCCGACGTACGCAGAGCCAAGGGTGCCCACGACCTCCATACGAGCATCGAGGCGTGTCGTGGACCGATCAGGCAGGACCCAGGAATAGTTGACGCTGGCGAAGGCACCGTCCTCAAACGTGATCAAGGCCGACGCTGCATCTGTCATCTGCTTGACCTTAAGAAGCTTGCTTGCCGCAATCGCAAAGACCTTCGAAGGCTGCGTTTGCATGAACCAGGCAATCAAATCCAGATCGTGTACTGCAACGTGCATGGTGAGGGAGGTCCCCGCCTTATAGCGTTTCGGCCCCTCTGTGTGCGGGCTATTTCGATGCGCCACGATATACTCGATCTCACCAAGATCCCCCCGCTCTATCGCTTCTTTCACGACTAGGTATCGGGGATCAAACCGCAGCAGGTACGCAACCATCGCTTTCACGGATGACCGTTCCAGTGCCGACACGATCTCCTCCGCTTCCTGCAGCTCCGTTGCCAATGGCTTCTCAAGCATGATGTGCTTGCCCGCATCGATCGCAGCCAGCACAGGCTCCTTGTGAGCTTCGTCCGGGGTGCAGATGCTTACCGCGTCCAAATCCGCGCGAGCAAGCAACTCCTGATAGTCTTCGTATACATCCTCAACACCAAGACTCCCCGCCACTTGACGGCACACGTCGATCCTCGGATCGGCAAGTCCGACGAGTTCCGCTTGTGGAAGACGCGCATACACCTCGGCGTGCTTCGCCCCCATCTGCCCTACACCGATGACGCCAACCTTTAACTGTCTCATCTAGTCCTCCTAACGCTTCAACGCTACCACGAAGCGATATCGATCCCCCCGGAACGTGGAGCGCACAAACTCGACAGGCTCCCCATTTCGCAGGAACGTCAATCGTTCAAGCGCAAGCACCGGCGAGTAGCGACTAACCTTGAGCATCTCCGCTTCGTACTCGTCCGCTGGCTTCGCCTCAATTGCCTGCTCGGCGTGACCGATCTCGAGCCCGTAGATCACCTCCAGGGTCCGGTAGAGAGAGCCCTCTACTAGCTCCTGGTCCACCAAATCGGGGGCAAGCACGTGACGAACGAATGTCGCCTGGATTGCAGCAGGTTGATCTCCAATCAGTCGAATCCGATCCAGCCGCACAAACTTGTCTTCGTCGCTGATGCCCATCCGCTTCGCGACATCACGATCGTTAACCACTGTACGGTTGAGGATGATCGAATCCGTAGCCAGGTTGCGCAACTTCATGTCCTCTGTGAAGCTTGTCAGGCGTCCCAGTTGATGTTCCAACCTTGGCCTTGCGACAAACGACCCGCGGCCCTGCTCACGATACAGGTAGCCCTCCTCCACGAGCTCGCTGAGGGCCCGCCGGATCGTCATTCGACTCACTTTGAAGGCATTCTCCAGATCTCTCTCAGACGGAAATTGCTGCTGGGTCGAAAATGCTCCCGACGAGATCCACGACAGCATAACTTCTTTTACTTGATGGTAAAGAGGAACGGGACTTCGCCGATCAACGGCCGCAAGTTTTAAGCAACCATCAGGTGGTATATACATTAGACCATCTGTATATTAGCATGGATGCCGTTGACCGTCAACTTCACGCATTGCCTCACGAAAAAAGCACACGAAACAGGAGGTAAGGCTACGGTGGGCTCCTATCTTTCGGATCTGTTGAGCAAGGAGACAGCGATGCCACTCGCGATGAAGGAAAAGCAAGGCCAAACCGCGCCTGGCCCATAGAGCCATTTGGTGTATTATTGATTCGATTCCGTGGTGTACGTGCCACATGTCTTTCAGTTCCTGTATTTATATTGCGCAAGCATGCTTAATCTATAACATACAGGGAGGTGTACGTGTATGATGCTCACACCACGAGAGCGTGTTAAGAAAGCGCTTGAGTTCGATTGCCCAGATAGGGCACCTAGAGACGTATGGCCACTTGCCACGATATCAGACCCTGTAAAACGCAAGCTGTTCGCAAGATTCCCGATGGACATAGAGTCACCTGGTTTTGTTCGCCCAGCAAGCAATGCGCAGAAGAAATCCACCCTACCTCGACAGCCTCGCATATCTTCACATGGTTCAGAACTACTAACAAAAGGCTGTCGCTACATTGATGAATGGGGAAGCGTTTGGCGTGTGACCCAAGATGGAATGCTTGGAGAGGTACAGGAGCCGGCCGTGCGATCTATTGAGGAAATCAAGGCCTATGTTGCGCCATGGGAAGTCCTCGAAGCGATGGACTTGTCTGACGTGAACGAGTTCTGTGAAAGAAGTAACAGATATGTACTTTCGGATTACGTCGCTAACCCTTTTGAAAGAATACAGTTTATCAGGGGAACTGTAAACCTTTTCAGAGACTGGGCTCTAGAGAGAACCCAGGTGCTTCGACTGCTAGACATAATACATGAATATAACCTTGAATATTTAAAACTATGGGCGAATACAGAAGTAGACG
>CAZDDA010000226.1:0-4668 GCA_964504085.1 uncultured Thermotogae bacterium
GCTACCAGAGCAACGCGGTCTTTGCGGATCGGCTTTTTCTCAATCACTGCTCATCAGCTCGAGGAACTGCTCGTTGTCCTTGGTTGCCTCCATCTTGTTCTTAACAAACTCCAACGCCTCTTGTGGATCGTTTAGCTCGCTCATCATCTTACGGAGGATCCATATACGTTTCAATACCTTGTCGGGCAGGAGGAGTTCCTCCTTGCGCGTCCCGCTCTGCTCAATGTCTATTGCGGGATAGATTCGCTTGTTGGACAGATTGCGATCGAGGATCAACTCCATATTGCCGGTGCCCTTGAACTCCTCGAAGACGACCTGGTCTAGCTTGCTGCCGGTATCGACGAGCGCAGTAGCGATAATCGTGAGACTCCCCCCCTCTTCGATGTTACGAGCGGCTCCGAAGAACTCCTTTGGCTTGTACAGAGCGGATGGGTCCATCCCGCCGGAGAGAAGCTTGCCTGAGGGAGCGACCGACAGGTTGTAGGCCCGGGCCAGCCGGGTGACGGAATCCATAAGGATGACCACATCATGTCCGTTCTCGACCAGTCTCTTGGCGCGGTTGGTGACCAGTTCGGCAATTCGCGTGTGATGCCGCGGTTCTTGATCGAACGTCGCGGCGATGACATCCCCCTTTGCGATCGAACGGCGAAAATCGGTTACCTCTTCCGGGCGCTCGTCGACCAGGAGGACGAGGAGTTTTACATCGGGGTGATTGGCGGCGATGCCGTTTGCTATCTGCTTGAGGAGGGTGGTCTTTCCCGCCTTTGGCGGAGAGACGATCAGTCCCCTCTGTCCTTTGCCGATTGGACAGAACAAATCGATGATTCGAGTGGAGACCTCCTCTGGATCGTGTTCCAACTGTAGGTGCTCGTCCGGGTGAAGCGGGGTGAGTTCGCGGAAGTCGAGACGACGACGCGCCTCCTTTGCATTGGCATAGTTTACCTCTTCCACCTTGAGAAGCGCGAAGTAGCGTTCGTCGTTCTTCGGTGCGCGGATCAATCCACTCAATACATCGCCATCCCGCAAGCCGAACCGCTTGATCTGGGAAGGAGAGACGTAGATGTCGTTACGTCCAGGAAGGCAGTTGCTGTCTCGTAGGAACCCGTAGCCGTCGGGCAGTATTTCCAGGATGCCCTCGCTGATAGATAACTCGTTTGCTTGGGAAAGCTGCCCCATAATAGCGCGAAGCAGCTCCTCTTTTCCCAGTTGTTTTCCGTTTCGTATCTTCAGTTCTTCGACGAGTTTTTGAAGCGATTCGAAGCTCATTTCTCGAAGCTCTGTGAGTTTCATAATCATATCACCTCTAGATAGCTGGCCAGATGTCAAACAGACTCACGGCGGGGGGAGACATCGCAGCTGGTCTGTTTCTGTGGATGCAGCTGCGGGATTGATAGTTGCAGGTTGCGCTGATCAAGCCAATCTCCAGGACGTTCTCCACCACGGCGTTGGGGTGTGGGGCTGCCTGACTGATCCGTGTCCGATTCTGCTTCACTTCATGATCACCTCCGAAGAGGTCTAGCTGAGGAGCGGATGACTCCTGTGGCAGCAAGAAGGAATGCAAACCAGTAGGCGCTCATCCTGCGATTGAATCCCCGCTTTTTGGTTCACTCTGCCACGCTTGCACCCATCAGTTCCGCTCACAGATATAGGTTGGTTGGGTCGTTGTGACACCCACTCGTTTTTGCTGAACAAGAGCTCCGTGCCTGCTGGTGCTCGAGTTTCGTCTGCCTTTCCTGCGACCGTTGTCATCTCTATCCTCGTTTTTTTTCAGATGAGCATCCCGCGCTCTCCGGCCGCTTCTTGTGACGGGCTGACCCCACAATCTATCTTACAGCAACTAGGTCGTTGACCGACTTCTCGGTGGTTGGTTCCGACTCACGGGCCTTGCTTGCTATGGGTACGGCGGAATTGAGCAAGTTGTGTTTCGGCGTTTTGTTGGCCTTGTCGCAATCGAAAGCGACATTCATCTTACACCTTTTTCACGAGCCACTTGATCATGTCTCCGTACATCTTGAGTCGATCGATCACGCCTCTTGTAAATCCTCGTTTCTCTTCCTTTAGGATGTGGGTAACTCCCTCGAGTTTTACCTTTTCCCTGCGCCATCCTTCCTTGGCCGCCAGCTTGGAGAGGGCAATTTCGATCCCGTAGTCCATTTCTTCAATGTTCTCTTTTGCCCGTTGCCAAAGTTCTCTGGAGAGGACGCGCTGCCCAGAGGCAAACGGGTTGATCTTCTGTGCGATGTCGGTGTTCATCCGACCGTTGGCGAATACACCTACTACCATGTCCGCCTGTTGTTCGTGATAGACCTCGATGAGCCGTTGAACATGTTCCTTTCTCAACCCGACCAAGTCTGCGTCGAGGAAGAGGAGAATCTCATTGCGAGCCTGTCTCACCCCTTTGTCGAGAGCGGCCGCTTTCCCTCGGTTCTCTGGTAGAGAGATCACCTGGACGTCGAGGAAACCTTGAGCCACCTCGGCTGTTCCGTCGTCCGATCCATCGTCCACCACGATAACCTCATCCACTGAAGAGCAGTCAGCAAGTGGTGTGAGGACAGCACTGATTCGAGAGGCCTCGTTGTACGCAGGTACCACCACGGAAACACTCATTAGCTTGTTGTTAGGACGACCCAGTTAAGAGTATGAATCATGCTACAGCAAGTATTTTATCGTTTCACTGCGTGCAAGTCAATCTTGCTTGTCAATCTCGGGAGGTATGCTGAAAAGGTGAGGGTGACGTTTCTGGTACCAATATGGGATTCAAGGCCGTAGCAACCGAGATTGTTCATGGTATAATCGATTTTGCCGATCGAATTTCCACATTAGAGATGGGTCCATTACCCGTGCGGTTTGTGGCAACGTGAAGCGGCGTGTTGATTTGTGCGAGCGCGCCGAAAGTGGCAAAGAGGCTGCCCGCCAGCCTTGCAAGGGGGCAAAGACCGATGGAGGCTAAGATCCCCGTCGTCATCCTGGGGGCAACAGGTGCAGTAGGCCAGCGTTTCGTTCAGTTGTTGGCCGATCATTCCTGGTTTGCGATCAAGGGACTGGCCGCATCGGAACGAAGCTGTGGCTGCCGTTATGCAGAGGTGTGCCGGTGGCTCATTCCGGACGAACCCCCGGCTCTCGCGGGCGAGATGATCATCCAGCCATTGGATCCAACCCAGTTGACGGCAACAGTGTCGGGACCAACCTCATCAACGACAATCGCTTTTTCCGCATTGCCGGTCTCGGTCGCCCGTGACGTCGAGCCGTTGTTCGCCCAGGCCGGCTATGCAGTCTGCTCCAATGCCTCTGCCTTTCGCTACGATTCCGATATTCCGCTTATCATTCCGGAGGTCAACGCCGATCACCTTGCCCTTATCGATCGACAGCAAGCCGAACGGAACTGGCAGGGATTCATCACTGCGAATCCCAACTGCACCGTCACCGGCATTGCAATGGCTCTCAAGCCGCTCGATACTGCCTTCGGCGTACGGCGGGTCTCTGCAACGTCCATGCAGGCGGTATCCGGGGCCGGCTATCCCGGTGTCGCCTCACTGGACATTCTCGACAACGTGCTTGCCTATATCCCCGGAGAGGAAGAGAAGATCGAACAAGAAACGCGGCTGTTGCTGGGGAGTATCGTGGATGGGAAAAGGATTGAGGCGGATATCGCGGTGAGCACACAAGCCAACCGTGTGCCCGTTGTGGACGGTCACACGATCTGTCTTTCTGTCGGGTTTGAGAAGCCGCCTTCCGTTGATGAAGCAATCGCTGTGTTGGCAGGCTTTCGCGGTCCCAAGGAAGTACAAGTTCTACCCAGCTCCCCGGAGCATCCCATTCTTGTTCGCCACCAGCCGGACCGGCCCCAGCCGCGTCTGGATCGGGATGCAGGGGGTGGGATGACGGTGACAGTGGGCCGCATACGCCCATGTGCTCTACTTGATTTGCGGATGGTTGTCGTGGTGCACAACACTCTGCGCGGTGCGGCCAGCGGGTCCGTCCTCAATGCAGAGCTTCTCGTTGCTCAAGGGCGCGTTGGATGAGATCCTACGGGCGGACCTCCGTTCATGAGTTTTTGGGAGACTTCGTCGTCTTCCGCAACCTGCAACCGGTTGACCGACGGCTTCCTTCCTTGAGGGAGGTAGCGCATCGCATGGGATTGTCAGATCGGCCTATTCCCCGCAAGTGCGAGCCAACCTATGCTCAGATGATCAGCCATCTGCTCCGGCAGGCGCGCATGCTGGGTGCCCCCAAGGTTTGCCTTGAGCGGTTGATCTACGTGGGCGATACGCAAATGAATGATGGAACTGCGTTTGGACTGATCTGCCAAGCGGGTGGCTGGTCCGGCCTGGCGTTCATCGGTGCTGAGCGGGACGAGCCTGCGGAGGTAGAACTCGTCGAGCAACAGGAAGGTACGCTCTATTTGGCCAATCGATGGGCGGCGTTGGCCGATTTCGACAGGTTCTGTCGCGATCGTGGATTCGTGATAGACGAGCGGACAGCCGTGATCGTTGATTTGGACAAGACGGCCTTGGGTGCACGAGGACGAAACGACCCCGTCATCGATCAAGCTCGACGGGAGGCGGTGCAATGCACCGTCGGCGCATTACTACGAGGGCAGTTCGATGCGGTGGCCTTTCGAGAAGCGTACGATCTGCTGAACAAGCCAGAATTCCATCCCTTCACTGC
>CAZDDA010000227.1:0-4664 GCA_964504085.1 uncultured Thermotogae bacterium
CCTCGTGCGAACCCGTCTGAATCCGGATGACGCCGACGAGCGGATCGGGGACGTCCAAGCTCTGGCGCGGCTGTGCTCCGAGCCGGAAGTGCCGACAGTGCTTCCGATGTGCGGTGCGTACGGGCATCCGCGGAATCTGCTGGGCGAGGAGGGGTTGGCCTATGTCCTGTACGACGACCCCGGTCTGCTCGAGGGTATCCTGGACAACTGGCTCGCGCTCTACCGCGCTCTCTTGGAGCGGCTGGCCGGTCGCGTTCGGGTGGACGCGCTCCTCTTGTGGGAAGACATGTGCTACAGCAGAGGACCCCTGATCGATCCGGAGCATTTCCGGCGGTTCATGCTGCCTCGATACAAGCAGCTGATCCGCTTCGCGAAATCGTCCGGGATCAGGGCGGTCATGGTGGACACGGACGGCGACTGCCGGAAGATGATCCCGCTGTTTCTGGAGGCGGGCGTGGACTGCCTGATGCCGTTCGAGGTCCAGGCCGGCATGGACGTCGTGGCCATTGCCAAGGATTTCCCCGGGCTGTCGATCATGGGAGGACTCGACAAACGTCTCCTGACAGGCGACAGCCGGGAAGCCATCAAGGCGGAAGTCGATCGCGTGCTCGCGTTTTTCCTCGAGAGAGGCGGGTACATCCCTACCCTGGACCACACCGTGCCGCCCAATGTCCCGCTTGCGAGCTACCGATACTATCTCCACTGCGTGCGCAGCTTCGAAGGGAGGAGCTGACAGGAAAGAGCGGTCGCGTCCATGACTTCATGGTAGCTGGTATCCGGAATGGTATCCGACCGGGCCCTTCAGAATTAAATGACCAAAGAATGAAGCGATAGGTATCCTCCTAGTCGATCGCTAATTGGCGACGGATCGTTTTGTTCCATGGCCGTCTCTGAGAATTCTCAGTAGGTATTCGTTCTTCAGCTGAATCGTGGTGTCTTGGAGTGTGAGCTCGATATCTTCTTTTTCAAAGAACCGACGGAGCATTTCCACGAAATTGTGAAGGACCACGGCCCCCCAGATATCATCGATGAAGTACAGGAAATAGGTGGCCTTGCCGCAGATCGATTTCGCATAGGCGAAGTATTCATGTTGTGAGTTCTCGACTCTCCTGACGGTGACGGTCATCTGCTATTCCTTTCTCAGACCCCCTATGGAGTGGGCGGTATGCTCGTTCTGTTCTGCAGCACGACCTCCAGCATGGAAGGCTCGATGATGCTTTTCGATGAGGTGGCGGCGTAGATGAGAAGCTCGAAGCAAAGGGCGTTGATCTCACTGATGAGACCTTTGGAATGTTGAAAGAGCGCTGCCTTGGCCTCGTCGCTGAAAATCGGCCTTTCCATGCCGCAGACTTTCATCTGATGGCTGACGTAGCCACCGGTCTCTTCCATGGAAAGCGGTCTCAAGGCGTAGCGAATGCGGATTCTCCGGCTCAAGGCTTCCAGCTGGGGGTAGCGGAGCTTCTCGTAGATGCTGTTCTGGCCGCAGAGGATGAGGAAGAGAAGGATTTCGCTGTCCATGCCGTAGTTGAGGAGGTTTTTCAGCGAAACCAGGGTAGGAGTGGGAAGCTCCTGAATCTCGTCGATGATGAGCAGAGGCCTGATGCCCTTCTCCCGGTTCATCTTGATGATGGTCTGCTGGAGCTTTCTCAAGGCGGCGGATCCCGTGTAGGGCACTTCCACACCCAGCTCCTGGAGGACTCGTTTGGCGATTTCACCGATCTTGTAGCTGTCGGCGGCGATGTAGATGCTCGCGTAGGCGTTGGGATCCAGAGAGTGGGTGAAATAGCGAAGGACATTGGATTTCCCGCTTCCCACCGCGCCGCTCAAGAGCACCGCGTCCTCGTTCTCCAGTCCGATTTGAAGCCGGGCGCAGGCTTCCTCGAAAGAAGAGGACTGAAAGAGCTCGTTGACGCCGATGAGCTTGCTGAAAGGCATCTTGTGAAGGCCGAAGTAGTTTTTCACCGTCTCGGTGGATCTCATTGTTCTTCCTCCTTTTTGTTGAGGTCCGAATAGCGCAGCTCATCGGCCCACTCCTTGCGCAGCTCGACCGCTTTCTCCCGGATGCGCTTGAAATACTCCGCCGCCTCCGGAGAGAATCGCGTGGTCTTCCTCTCCTCGGGAAGATCGATGAGCTGCTTTCGGGAGAGCTTGGAGGCTCGAAGGACAGCGTAGAAAGCCTCGCCGCGGTAAACCTGCACCTGGGCGAGATCGAAGGGATTGTAGCGAAGCTCCACGGTGGTTCCCACAGCGAGACCATGGATGGGATAGGAGTTTTTCTGGAAACGAATGGCGGAGTACTTGTCGACGGTTTTCTCTTCTCGGAAGAGAAACAGGGAATTGAAAGCCTCCAGATCGGTGATCCTTCGCGGTGGATGTTGCTTGAGGTTGTTCAGCCACCTCTCGTTGGGAGGCTCACCCGTGCCTGAATGCAGCTTGCCGTTGTACTCCACCTCCACCCACGCCGAAAGGGCGCTGTTGAGCTCCTCGAGGGTGCGAAAGCCCGCCAGGACCGCTTCTCCCTGGAAACGCTTGAAGCCTTTCATGACATTTTCCACCTTGCCGGTACACCAGGCCGCGTACGCCCTGTGGTGGATCTTTTTCACCCCCAGCTCGGAAAGCAGAATGAGAAAATGCTTGCTCACATACACCCTCCCATTATCGCAGTACGACTTCTCAGGCAGTCCCCAACGCAAGACGGCCCGCCGGAAACAATCCTGCATGCGGGGCAGTTTCTGATCCCAATAGTAGCGGGCCTCCATGATCTTGCGAGAGAAATCGTCCACCCACGCGAACAGATAGGTCATGCGCTGCCGGCCGGGCTTGTCCGGATGGGGCAGAGGGATACCGTGCCGGGCGTCTCCCTGCCAGAGCTGGTTGGGGTAGGCAGCTTCGAATCTGCGGTAGACACCGCTCGGTGGATCGCTTCCGCGACCTCGAAACTCGTGCCCCGCCTTCTTGAGGTGCAGATACAGGGTGCTCGGTGAGATCTTCCCTACCTGCTCTCCCACCCTCTCGTCCGCACGCAGCAGCTCCATGAGCATGGGGATACTGCGGCGGGGATTCTGTTCCAACAGCTCCTGGGCCCGGTGTAGAATCTCCTCTGAGAACACCCGCATCCGCCCCGCATCGGATCGCTTCTTGCGGGTCAGGGAAGAAATCCCCTCTTCACGAAAGCGCTGCAGATATCGCCGTAGCGTTCGCTCAGAGATTTGCAGACTTTCCCTTACCCCTTCGGCGTATTCCTTCTTCTCCTGCGGGCTCAGATAGTCGTCCAACAACGGCTCCAAGAGCGCATAGCGCTCTTGAATCTCCTCCAACTGCCGATCATTGAGATGGAACGGAAGGCTGATTTCGTTCACCGGCTCTTTCCTCCTCATACATTTGTGATGAAACCCACGTCAGTATAGGGGGGAGGGCCTTTTTCTGTGCACAGAACTTAGTGGTTTTCACGGCCCCAGTCCCATCCGCTGCCGGCTCAAGACAGCATAGATGTGGTGGTGGAGATATTTCCTGGCGATGATCTGCGTGGAGGGAAGCCGAGAGCAGCATCGCATGTATTCCCAGACCAAGAGCACAAACCACCCCCACCGCGCCTTGATATCCAGTCGCCTTTCTTCGCCTGCGTCCGCTTTCTTGACCTTCCCGCCCAGGGCCAGGACCAGCGCAAGAAGCAAAGCCGTCCAGCTCTCGAGCCTCTCCGAGACGCGGCTGTAAAAGAGCCGAAAGGAGGCCGCACTCAGACACCGCATCGCAAGCGCCGCTCCCGCCTGCGTCAGCTCGTCTTTCCTGATGTAGCTGTCCAACGCTTCGTGAACTGGATCTACTGGAATGATGGAATAGGGAATAAGAAACCCCGGAAGGATGGTCAGAGTGTAGGGCTTCGGCTCACCGGTCTCTCTGCGAATCCGGTAGTTGACCCCGCAGAATACCCGCACCACCTCGATAACGGCTCTCTCTGCGCCTTCTTCGGCTGGATCCTTACGGTAGGTCCTTCGCACGAAACAGTGAAATCTCGGCGGGTGTTCCTCGCCGCACATGGGGCACAACCCATCCGAGAGTTCATCCATGACATGGTAAAGAAATCTCTGTCGATGATATTCTTCAGACGCAGTCGGATAGAAGATCGGAAGACTGATACATCATTTTCGGACATTCATCTTTCTTTCTTCTGTCATTTATTTCTCTCTCTATCCGCATTCCGGCCAGATATCGTTACGGCTACCACCTGCGGAAGCTCTTCTCGATTACCCTGCCCATCATCTCACCGGTGATCTTCTTTCAGGTGATCATGGGCATCATCGGATCATTCCAGGTTTTCGTGCCGGGCTACATCATGTCCGGCGGCAGTGAGGCCGGCGGAGGGGCCCTGGGAGGCCCCAAGGACGCATTTCTCTTCTATGTATTGAACATCTACAAGTACGGCTTCCTGTACCTGAAGATGGGATTCGCATCGGCCCTCGCCTGGATTCTCTTCGTGGTGATCCTCCTGTTCACGCTCCTGGTCTTCAAGTCCAGTCCTCTCTGGACCTTCTACCGGGGCGGGGAGGGCGAATGAGATGATCGCGCGCTACCGCCTGGCACCACTGGTCCTCCGCTACGCCATGCTGATCTTCTTCACCATTGTCGTGGCCATCCCCTTCCTCAACATGGTCGTGACCTCGATC
>CAZDDA010000228.1:0-4655 GCA_964504085.1 uncultured Thermotogae bacterium
TGAGCCTACCGAAGAGGTTTCCAACCCGCCCATGCGTGGCGAAAGCGGTTGGACAGCCGGCGGTGGCGCAAGTGTCGTTGGCAGGTGGTAGTTCAACTTAGTAGCTCGTCAGAGCTGCTAAACAAATCCTGACTCATTCGAGTTAAGGACTTAAGGGTGGTTTCGTTCTGAAGCCACCCCTTCTTCCCGAGGAGGAAATGATTCCCCCGTCGAGCTTAGCTCGACACCCCCTTTCGTAAAGGGGGCATAAATGGAGTGATTTTCTACTCGGGCTGGGAGACCAGTTGTTTGCATAAAATCAACAAAGCAAAAAACGCGGTGATGAGCCGCATCGAACTGTAGACAACCTAGAAAGGTAATAATAATCATGAAAAGCTCGACAATCTTCGCATCGATCGTTCTCTGTGTTCTCGCTTCCGGCTGCATTGGCGAGACGGGCGATCTTGCAGGAAAGAGTGGAGAAGCTGGTGCGGCTGGAGAAGCTGGCGCAGGTGGTGAAGCCGGAAACGGTGGATCTGCGGGCACTGGTGGAACCGGAGGTACTGGTGGATCCGCAGGCACGGGCGGAGCTGCTGGACAAGCTGGAAACGGCGGGTCTGGTGGATCGGAACTTGTCTGTCAGCCGGACGGCATCATCCGTGACTGCACGTGCCCTGACGGCACGGAAGGTACTCAGCTGTGCGTGGACGGGGATTTTGCAGACTGTGTCTGCAACTATTACCCGGACGTGGACGGTGACGGAAAAGGTGACGACAATGCTACAGCAGAGTCGTCGACGACCAAGCCGGGAGGCAAAGTCGGGAATCGTGATGACTGTGATGACGGCAATGCGTCGAGTTACCCCGGAGCGCCCGAAGTGTGCGACGGAGAAGACAACGATTGCAACGGTCTCGTCGATGATGGGATCAATTGTCAAGAGCCTCGTACCTGGTACGAGGACAAGGACAACGATGGACGAGGCAACCCGTACCGCACGATCATCGCGCAGGAAAAGCCTGTCGGCTACGTGCCGAATGGCGATGACTGTGACGACGACAATCCGCAGACTTACCCCGGTTCGGCTCCGAACGACTCTGCAACCGCTTGTATGCGGGATGTGGATGGAGACGACTATGGGGACATGACGCCTCCCTCGGGCGTGACCCCTGGAACGGATTGCAACGATAGCAATCCGAATCAGAATCCGGGTCGCCCCGAGATCTGTGACGATGGCATCGACAACAACTGCGACGGAGTGGTGGACGAAGGGTGTAACAACCCAACATACAATCACTACCGGGATGGTGACGGGGACGGATACACGACCAATGATTACATCACGACGTCGAGTCCGACTCCGCCGACCGGATACCGCGCGCAGAAGTCCAATGAGTTGGATTGCGACGATGCGAATCCGAACAAGAATCCGGGCCTCCCCGAGATCTGTGACGATGGCATCGACAACAACTGCGACGGGAACGTAGATGAGGGTTGTACGAACCCGACTTACACGTTTTATCGCGATCAGGATCAAGACGGGCACACCACGAGTCAGACAATGACGTCGAGTGACCCGAACCCGCCGGCCGGTTGGCGTGCGCAGCCTTCGCAAGAAGAGGACTGCGCGGACAACGACTCGAGCCGGCACCCGGGAGCAGTGGAAGTCTGTGGTAACAACCTCGACGACAACTGTGACGGGAACGTGGATGAAGGATGTACCACGGATTGTACGGATGGTGAAACCCGAGCTTGCACTTGTGCAGGCGGCGAGGCTGGAAGTCAGACTTGCGCGGGCGGAGACTGGACCATGTGCGAATGTGCACAGGGTACGGTAACCCTGAAGTACGAAGTGGACTGCTCGGCGCAGAGCGCCTTCTTGAATCCGGAGCCGGAAGGTTCTTGGGCGGGTCGTAACTACGGACCGCTCACCGGGTGCGTGAGCACCGGAGCCAAGAAGACGGCTTGTACGTTCGATATCCCGGCTCCTGATTACCCGACTTTCATCGGGCAGGGTCATGCGGGATTCAACCGCTACGCTGGCGACGGTTCGGGCAATGCCCCGGCGCCGTGTGTCACTCCCGAGGACGTGGCGGCGATGCAAGGGCATTCCATCACACTCCTTTGCACCGTTCGGCTCTGGAAGGATGGACAGCCGGTGAGCGAGCGTTGGGAATCCAACGGGGTGATCAAGCCCTCTGGAACCCAAAGCTGCAGTGAGTCTGCCGACTTCCCGTAGTACAATTCGCGCCCGCTCGTGCAGACCATGAGCGGAACCATGACCAGCGTACCGGTTGCTGATGAGCAATACATCGGCATGCGGTTCGTGGCTGGCGAGGAGACCTTCTACTACATGGGCAAGGCTCATGGGGGCTGGAAACGGCTCGAGAAGATGGATCTCAGCCAGGTCATTTGGCTCGGAAATAAGAACCCGCACGTGCGGCGTTACTTTCCCAGTCTGTTCTTGGCTGAGTAAGTCGGGAACGTTTGTTCTTTGAATGTACTACCCCTTAAGCACTTGCTTGAGGGGTTTTTTTGTGTCTGTTGAGGTAAAACGCCCTCACCCCTCACCCCTCTCCCTTAAAATGGAGAGGGGAATATCTGCAAGGGTGGCTTGATAGGCTTGACAAAAGTTGGAAAATTTGCCTTAATGTGGCTATAAACCGTTCCTTCTCTCCCAAAACAGGAGTCTCAAATGAAAAGAACTTTGACAATTTTGACTGCAGCAATCTTTACGGTCTTCTTTGCTGGGCGTGCTAGCGCTCAGCCGAAGGTGGAACCGCCAACACCACTTGGAGCTTGCACCAAGGCTTGCGAAGCGAGTTTGTTGAATGTCTGTCTCGATGAAAATAACAGACATTTGCCGACATTGTGTTCGGGGGTGCCCGAGTGTCAGAAGCTTTCGCCGGCGGATGTGAATACGGCGACGCATATGTTGAAGCTTTGCTACGATGGGGTGATGAAAAATTGCCCTCGAGGTTGTGGCAATGCGACTACGATTGCTCCGCCTCCAAAAACCGGTGGTGGTACTGCAACGCAACAACGTCGTCGCAGACCACCTCCACCGAAAACAAAGGATGAGTGTGCGGCGAGTGGTGGGTTTTATCTGGAAACAGTGAATCCCAATGACGCGAACAAGACGATCAGACAGTGCTTTACCCATCAGGGTATTTATGACTTGATTCAGGGTGTGAGTTCGCGAGTTAAGAAGCTCGAAAACGCTGACAAGGATGCACCGGAAACCAAGCTCGAGCAAGATAAACTTGACAGCTTGCTTCGGGAAATCAAAAAAAGCGTTGGTGAAACGAACCAAGAGCTGAAAAACTTCATTACGTACGTCGAAGAGACGCTCGTCAAGGTGAGTGAAAAGATCGATGGTCTTCAGAGGGATGTAGATAGCGCGAATGAGAAGTCGGACAAAGCGAATGAGAAGTCTGATGAGGCTTTGGCAGCAGCTCGACGAGCTGAACAGCGAAGAACAGCCTCTTTCAAACCAGCGCTATTTGGCCTCTCCGTTGCACCGCAATTCACCTTGCAACTTCGGAAGACATGGCACGAAACTCAGTACGCGGGGGGCGTAGACTTTGGTCTATATCCGTCGCTTTCGACAAACGGTCGACATCGCATCGCGATCAACCTAGGTATCGGTAAAGCAGGTGATTACTTCAATCAAGGCATGGTGCAACATCATGTGTTTGGTGGGTATGGCTACTTTGGCCCGGCTGGCAGCGTGTCTGTTGGGCTGGGTGTAAACCGGTACAGCCTCACAGACGTTCAACAAGGGCGTTTGTTCTGGGGTGGGGCTATGCTTGAGGGCAGGGTCAATGTGGCGGACTTGGACTATCAAGGGTCGCAAAGCTCTGAAGTGAGGTCTGATACACAGGCCGAACCACGCATTCATGGGTCTCAATTGTTTGTGGGCGCTGCAGCTGGAATTGGCAAAACGTACTACAGACACGGGCAACTGGATCCTCGGTACGAACCTGTTCGGGATCATTGGGACGTTCCCATCTTCTTCAAAATCGGCTGGCAGAAAGTTCCGTTTCTGTGAGCTAAATCCTCCTCAATTCTGGGGAGGTTTTTTATTTCGCGTACCTCAACCCTCCGAGCGCCCTCACCCCCGCCCGCCTCGCAAGCGAAGCGTTGCGGGCAGGCCCAACCCCCTCTCCCGTAAACGAGAGAGGGGGCTTTGTGTTTCGTGATGGTGGAGAGTGTGATAATCTCGTTGCAATATGGATTTGAGTGATGTAATTGGGCATGAGCCTGTGAAGATGATGATGCAAAAGTGGGTAGATGAACCGGCTTTTGCGTATTTATTTAGTGGTCCAATGCATGTTGGAAAGTCGTTACTCGCAGAAAGGTTTGTGAGAACACTTGCTGATCATGATAATGATAAGCCGTTGGATGTTCATCCGGATATTATTGTTTTTTTACCAGAAGAGGGGAAAAAGGAGGTTTCGGTAAAAGCGGTTAGAGCAGCAAGAGTGCGATTGTATGAAAGGCCTCAGGTAGCGAGGAGAATGGTTGTATACTTGCCAAGATTAGATTGGTTAAATCAGGAAGGTTTTAATGCATTGTTAAAAGTAGTTGAAGAGCCACCAGCAGGAGCTGTATTTGTTGGTGTCGCGGAGCAGTTGTCGGCGATACCAACAACTATTTTAAGTAGAGTCGTGCATATT
>CAZDDA010000229.1:0-4650 GCA_964504085.1 uncultured Thermotogae bacterium
CGAGGAGATTCAGGATACGGTCCTCCATGTCCTATCCAGCTACGGGTTCTCAAAGACTGCGGAAGCCTACGCCTGTTTCCGTTGGGGACATCATTGGGTACGCGAACGCGCGATCACCGACGAGCAATTCGTCCGAAACGGCTATCCATCCGAGTACATGGAGCAGCTCCTTTCCTGGAACAAGCAACAGGACTGCGATACCGTTGAAGGTTTGAACGAACTCGTCCGCCAGGACAAGCTCAAGCCGCTTGTCGATGCGGCCATCGCCCTATACGAGGCTTCATTGGATGATGCAGCGGCCAAGGTGATGGCGCGAATCGAGGCGGGCGACCCGGTTCAGATGATTTGGATCAGCGGGCCGTCCTCGTCGGGCAAGACCACATCGACGGTCAAGCTGACACAACGTCTTCGAAAGCAGGGCCTGAGTTTCCTCATGCTCAATCTCGATGACTACTTCTGGCCGCTGATTGAGCACCCGACCGATTGGATCAACGACCGGAACTACGAGACCCCCGAGGCGATTGACATTCAGCTGCTAAACTCGCACCTGCGTGCACTCCTTGACGGTGAAACGGTGGACAAGCCGATCTACAGTTTCAAGGAGGGGCGACGCGTCGGAACCAAGCGGGTTCATCGAGAACCAGACCAGATCCTGCTCCTTGATTGCCTGCACGGGTTCTATCCGCCGATGACCGAAGGAATCGACCCCAAGGCGATGTTTCGCCTGTACATCGAGGCGATGAATCCTCTGTACGAGGTCGAAGTGATGGCTCCCCTCTACGAAGGCGATTGGACCGGCCGACGCCTGACGCGGTTTGACGACGTGCGCCTGTTGCGCCGGATGCTGCGCGATGTGAAGCATCGCAATCACCCGCCGTTGGCGACGCTGCTTCATTGGCACTACGTACGAGCCGGTGAGCTGTTCAGCATCATCCCACTCAAAGGTTTGGCCGACCACACCATCAACGGGGGCATGCCGTTCGATCTACCTGCTTTGAAACCCTTCTTCTCCGGACAGGAGAGCATCTGGCCCAAGGCGGGTGACCTCGACCAATACGGGTCCCTACTCGATGCGCGCATCCGCCACCAACGCATCGAACACCTCCTCGATGCCGTAGAAGGGTTAACGCTTTCCCAGGTGGACAACCTGGGCCTGATACCCGGCGATTGCCTGATCCGCGAGTTCATCGGGCAAAGCACGATCGAGATCCCCCACAACGAGTAGGCTCGCAAAAGCCGATTCCCTGTTGCACGGCTACACACTTGGGATTACCCTGGAAGAGAAGGAGGCAACGTCGATGCCGGCAAATCTCACCGCAGACTTCCTCAAGGCGCGTGAGCGGTTTCGGACCGCCCAGAGCCCGGAGGAGAAGCTTGCCGCACTTGAAGAGATGCTGGCCACCATCCCCAAGCACAAGGGAACGGACAAGATGCAGGCCGACATCAAGCGGCGCATTTCCAAGCTGCGCGACGCTCAGTCTCGAAAGAAACGCGGCAGGAGCAGCGGGCCGGACCACATCGAGCGCGCGGGAGCAGGACAGATCGTCCTCGTCGGCCCTCCGAACAGCGGCAAGTCGAGCCTGCTCGCCGCGCTGACAAATGCTCAACCCCAAATCGGTGATTATCCCTACTCGACCGTCGTTCCCGTTCCCGGAATGATGACCTTCGAGGACGTACCAATTCAGCTGATCGATCTTCCGCCGGTCACTCCGGAGTACACCGAAGCGTGGGTGTACAACCTCATCCGCGAAAGCGATCTTGCCCTCCTCGCCCTCGACGGCAACGGACCGGAAGAGCTGCCGGATACGGTCGCGGAGATCCACACCCTGCTCAGCGAACGGCACATCCGGCTCACCGAGAGCTCATTCGAGCCGGAGGATGTCCGTGTCAAGACGGTACCGTATCGAATCGTGCTCACCAAGGCGGATCTCAACGATCACCGTACTGCCGCCGATGCACTGTCGACCGTCTTTCCCATTCTCTCCACATCGACGAGGACGCAGGTGGGGCTCGACGCGTTGCGGAAGGAGGTTTTCACGGCACTTCGCATCATCCGTGTGTACACGAAGCTACCCGGCAAGCCGCCCGATTTTGTTGAGCCTTATACGTTGCCGATTGGCAGCACCGTGCTCGACATCGTCCAGATGGTGCATCGCGAGTTTGTGGACAAGTTGAAGTACGTTCGCCTGTGGGGATCGGGCAAATTCGACGGCCAGCAGGCTCCCTCCAACCACACGCTCCAGGACAAGGACGTCGTGGAGATTCACTTGACCTAAATCCAAAACGGATCCAGATCGATCTCCAGACTGGATTGCTGTTCGCGGACCGCGGCGCACGCAGTACGGACGACCTCGAAGTCGGGCCCCTTAACGAGCAGGGTCTCACACCCACGCCGAAATGGATGGCGCACGGGACCAAGGACCTCTACATCAAAGCGGTGCAAGTCCGCCTCAAGCTGCGTTAGATCCTTGCGCCGCTTCGCCGCAGAGCGACTGGTGAGGAGCAGGCGCGCCAAATGGGAGAAGGGCGGATAATATAGTTCCTGGCGCTCCTGGAGTTCCTGCTCGACAAACTGATCGTAGTCCCCCTTTGAAGCCGCGACCACCGCGTAGTGATCGGGATAGCGCGTCTGAATGAGGGCATCTCCAACTTCCAGCCGGCCGATGAGTCCGGTGAGATACTGGTAGGTCCGCTCTGCAGAGCGGAAGTTGGGAATCGCAAGGAGCGCATCGACGCCCACCGCCGCCACAAGCCCCAGTGAAGGAAGCGGCGGCCCCTTGGCCAGTATTGGGGTTGCCACCAGAATATCCGCGTCCTGGCCAACACCGTTGCTAAGATAAGTTTGGCGAGTATCCGTGTCGATCCGGACAACCCGCACACCGGGGAACCGCTCCCGCAACTCGTGCTCCACTCGCTCGCTTCCCTCTCCGACAAAGCGCAGCGCTCGCGCCCCGCAGTTGGAGCAACGCATGAGCTCATGAGTTTTGCCACACACGCGGCACACAAGCACGTTGCGCTGTACGTGATACGTCACATTCACACCACAGTTCGGACAGCGCACCGGTCGGCCACACGCCTTGCACAACACGGCCTGGAAGTATCCTCGTCGATTGACTCCGACCAGGACCTGCTTTTCCCTATTCACGGTCCGATCAATCGCCTCCACGAGCGACTCACTCAGAATCCCGCCCTCTTTGCCCATGTCCACGACACGCGTCGTACATTCTGACTCGGGCTCCTCGGGACGGACCAGCGCAAGTCTACCGCGTTGAGCTTCATGGAAGGCCTCAAGCGATGGCGCGGAGGACCCCAATACGAGCAGGCCCTGTTCGAGCCGTTTACGCGCCACGGTGCGTGCGTGGTAATAGGGGAGCATCTCCTCTTGCTTGTAGGACCAGTCCTGCTCCTCATCGAGGATCACAAGACCGAGTTCTGTGATTGGAAGAAACAGGGCGGAGCGGGTACCGGCGATCACGCAAGCCTTCCCATTTCGCGCGCGTTCCCACACATCGCCCCGCTCGCCTTCGGACAGGCTGCTGTGATAGAGGTCAACCCCACCACCAAACTCGTCGCGCAAGACACCGTGAAGCTGTGAGGCGATGAGGATCTCCGGGGCAAGAACGAGGACGTTTTTCGAGACGGTGAGGGTCGTCTCGATCAGGCGAACATACACATCCCACCGTCTTCGAGCAAACAGGAGGCTCTCTCCCTCATCCGGTATCCGCTCGGCGAGTTGATCTACGCAGGCAGGCCGTTCGCGCTGGGCTCCACTCGAGGTAGGACCAGGCGGCTCAACCTGTCGAACCCAACCTTGCTCCATCAGACGATCGAGCACCTGCCGAACCGACCCCAATTGCTGGCGCATGTCTGCTTCGGAACAGGGACCTGTTTCGGCAAGGAGAAAGCGAAGCACCCGTGCCTGCCGGCGTGCCCGGCGAGACAGGGATTCCAAGTGGGAAACGATCTCTTGCAATCCCTTGGCCAGTGCGAAGAACCGATCGCTCCAACCGCTTGTTCTGTGAGGGAGCATCCGGTTGACAACCGGTCCAAGAGGTGAGAGGTAATGCCTGGCGATATCCGCGCAGAACGTGAGTGCACCTGGAGTGAACGTGGGAGCCGCAATAACCTCGACGACCGGCTCCAACGGGCCAGAATGATCGCTTTTCTGTGCAAGGTCCGCCACGATGCCCCAACGCTCCAATTCCTGAAAGCGAATCCGAACCCTTTTCCCTACTGCAATGGTTTTCTCCAATTCAAGCGGGACGAGGAAGTCGAATGTTTGGTCACTCGGAAGTGGAAGAAGGACCCGTGCAATCATCCGTCAACTCGATCCAGGTACTGCAGCACACCGCGTACGAACATCGCCGCCTCCCATCGAAGCGGCTCGCTGAGCACCCTGAAACGCGGCTGGCCGAGCACGGCATCGACAACATCTTCATCAATTTGAAGCGCACCGGAGCGCTCATCCTGACGACGCGTCCGAATCGCCTCGACCCAGTTCCGCAGGAACGATCCGTACTGATCGAGCACCTTCATCGCGTGGTCGGATTGACCAAAGTGGGGAAAGCAAAGGGTCTTCGGATGATAGGTCTTGAGTCGGTCCAGGTCACGGCAGCTTGTCTGCAAATCGAAGCTTGGAGGCACGGTTGC
>CAZDDA010000230.1:0-4630 GCA_964504085.1 uncultured Thermotogae bacterium
CTCATCGGTCACGAGCGCATCCTGGACAAATTCATGTCCCCGATGATCTACATTACCTACCCCATTCCGCAGGTCGCGTTCATTCTGTTCCTGTTCCTGGTGTTCGGCACGGGAAACGCCACCAAGGTCGTGATCGTCACCCTCGTCCTTTTCTTCCAGATACTCGTTTCGGCACGTGGAGCCGCAAAGAACATCAACGAGGAACACCTGACAAGCGTGCGCTCAGCAGGGGCGACCCACTGGCAGTTGTACTGGCACGTCATCCTACCAGCCAGCCTTCCTGACATCCTGACGAGCGCACGAGTGAGTATCGGCCTGGGAATCGCCTTCCTGTACATTGCCGAAACGAGTGCCGCCCTGGGAACAGGTTTGGGCACTTTTATCAAGACACGTATGCTGTTCGCGCGCGAGCAAGCGTTCGCCGGCATCGTGGCAATGGCGATCCTGGGTCTCGTGCTTTATGCGGTCATTGAGTTTTTGGAGCACCTCCTGTGCAGATGGAAATTCGTCAGACAGCGCCCGGTTTGATCGGCAAGAGAAGTTGTTGGTAAGGTGACGACATGGAACTTCGTCGTATCTATATTGTCGCAAACGAAACCAAGGAAGGCTTGCTGAGAGCCCTAGCTGTGCTCAAAGCCTGGTGCCAACTAAAGGAAATCGAAGCAACACCCATCGATTACGAGGCGCCGTCGTACCTCGAGACCGAAGGAGCGTTGGTCGTCGCTCTGGGGGGAGATGGCACCGTTCTTCGTGCTGCCTCGATCTTCGCGGATTCTACTGTCCCTATTCTAGGTGCAAATCTAGGAAGTCTCGGCTTTCTGACCCAAGTGCAAGCCACCGTGCTCACCCGGGCACTGGAAGAGGTGCTACGCGACCGGTGTACGATCGAGGAGAGAATGCGGCTCTCATTTATTACCACAAACACGCGTGGAACGGTCCTCAATGATGTCGTCATCGCAGGAGGAACCAAGCGTCGCTTTTGCGAACTCGAACTTCTCTGGAGCGATGGAGAGGCGGCGATCTACCCCGGAGATGGGCTCATCTTGTCAACAGCAACCGGTTCCACCGCCTACAGCCTCTCGGCCGGCGGGCCGGTCATCGTGCCGCCAGCAGCCTGCATTCTGGCAAGCCCCCTTGCAGCACATAAACTGGGGTTACGACCGGTAATCTTCCCAGCAGAAGAGGTCCTTCGGGTCCGGTGCCGTACTGCCGCAAGTCTCTTCGCAGACGGCGACCATATTGCAGACCTACCGTCCGCAGCGCAGGTGACAATAGAACGAGCCGGCCTCCCAACCCGTCTCGTGCGCCTGCACGATGCTCCCCCGTTTTTTCAGGTGTTGGAGGAGAAACTCAATTGGGGTGATACCCTATTGCGAGAGGGGAAGCAGTAAAGCAGCGCGTGGATCGGTAGGTTAAGGTGGCTTCCGATGAACGCTCATCAAGCAATGTAGGCACCATCGAAAAGCTGAATCCCGTCTTAACTGACTCAAGAGCAGGGGTATGATACGTACTTGCAAAGCCGATGAATTGAATCCTGTGCTTATGTTCACAGCGTCCGCAAGGCCACGTTTGTGATGTTTAGACTTGCTCGAGATATTGGTATAATCCTTGTGGTCATGGCTCGGTAGGGAAACGTGCTTGTGACGAGTTTCCATCCGGAGTTGACAGACGATCTGCGCATTCACCGTTACTTCACAAAGAGGGTCCAGCAATGGGAAAAGGAGGTAGCATCATGAAGAAGGTAGCCATCAACGGTTTTGGGCGAATTGGGCGCGCGTTCTTTCGCCTGGCGTTCGGCGAGCCAGATATCGAGATCGTAGCCATTAACGACCCGTTCATTACCCTCGACGAAGCACGATATCTGCTCAGCCGGGATTCGGTGTACGGGCGCTTCGACCGGACCGTTTCCACAGACGACAAAGGAATTACAGTCGATGGGTCCCACATTCCGCTGATGAGGGAGAAGGATCCTACAAAGCTTCCGTGGGGCGACATGGGAATCGATCTGATCATCGAGTCCACCGGTGTCTTCCGTGCCCACGACGGCCCGAAAGGGGCTGCACAGCACCTCACTGCAGGGGCCAAACGCGTCTTGCTCTCCGTGCCGCCAAAGGGTGAGGGTGCAGAGAAGATCCCCCAGATCGTTTACGGGGTGAATCACAAGGACGTGGAATCAAGCGAGACGCGGATCGTCTCGGCGGCCTCTTGCACTACAAACTCGCTTGTACCTGTGGCCTACGTCTTGGAGAAGGAATTCGGCATCGTGCACGGCTTCTTGAGCACCGTCCATGGGTACACCGCCGACCAGCGGCTGGTGGACGCAGCGCACAAGGATTACGCTCGTGGTCGTGCAGCTGCAATCAACATCGTCCCTACAACGACTGGGGCGGCGAAGGCAACAGCCAAGGTGATTCCATCCCTTGCCGGCAAGATGGACGGAATGGCATTTCGCGTTCCCGTTGTCACCGGATCGGTGACCGATTTCACCACTGAGATGAAGCGCGAGGTCACCGTTGACGAGGTTAACGCAACGCTACGACGCTACGCAGACGTCGAGTTCGCTGGAGTACTTGGCGTAAGCGAGGATCCAATGGTATCAACTGACATCATCGGCGATCCACGTGCAAGTGTTGTTGATCTCTCATCCACCCGCGTAGTTGATCAGCGACTCCTTAAAGTCGTAACCTTCTATGACAATGAATGGGGATACACAAACCAACTTTTACGGGTGGCAAACTTCCTATAGGGGGGCGTTGTCGCGGTGGCTCGGTAAGGAACTCCTTTCCCTTCTCTTTCCGCCCCGCTGTCTACAGTGCCGGGCGCAGACAACGAAGCTCGAGGTTCTCTGTAGATCGTGTGAGGAAAAGCTCCCAACGCTTGAAGGAGTTCGTTGCTGGCAGTGCCAAGATCCCCTAGAGGACCTCCGCGTTGATCTGTGTCGCGCGTGTGGCACCCGTGATCGAGGATTTGACCTTGCGCGTTGTTTGGGACCGTACGAAGGGAGTTGGAGCAGTCTTTTGCGCGCCCTCAAATTCAGCCGAGAGCGGGCTGTGGCCCGCTTTTTCTCCGAGCGACTCGCGGCTTACCTCAACACAGCCAAGCCATTCGGAAATATCGAGACCATCACGTACGTACCAATGAGTCGGCGGGATCGCCACAGGCGTGGCTTCAACCAAGCGCAGTTGCTGGCCAACGGTCTCGGACGGCAAGTCGGAATCCCCGTTTACAAGACACTTACCAAGGTGCGGGTAACATCCCCCCAGGCCGCCCTCCGCGCACAAGAACGCCGAAACAACTTGCGTGGCGCCTTTCAACTGATAAGATCAGGAACGGAAACGATTCTCCTTGTGGATGATATTTATACCACCGGTTCGACGGTGGAGGAGTGTGCTCGTACACTCAAGCGGGGTGGGTACAAAGCGGTCTTTGTCTTGACTGTTGCGCGTGCCTGAAGGGGGGTGCAATGCAGATCGAATCCATCTGCTTGGGAGCCCTTGCCACCAACTGCTATTTGGTAAGCGCTAATGGAACCACCATCATCATCGATCCGGCTGAGTCCTCCGCACAACTTCGCTCACTGATTGGGACCCGAAAGGTCGATTTGGTAGTGAACACACACGGCCACTTTGACCACATAGGCGGAGACTGGGTCCTTCGAGAACAGGGGGCAAGAATATACCTTCACCAGGCCGATCTTCCCTATGTCGATCATTACTATCCCGATCATCCGCCGGTCGATGCATTCTTGGAGGACGGAGAGGAAATTGCTGGAATACTGCGGGTTCTCCACGTCCCCGGACACTCTCCGGGAAGCATCGCGCTGGTGGGGGAAGGAGCTGCTTTTTCGGGTGATCTCCTGTTTGCCGGCTCGATCGGAAGGACGGACCTACCCGGAGGATCGATGGAGGACATGAGAGAATCCCTCGGGCGTCTCCTTGCCCTGCCCGGCAACACCCGCGTTTATCCGGGCCACGGTGAGGCCACCACCATCGAGAAAGAGCGACGCACGAACCCTTTCCTGCACTCTCTTGAGAGGTGATCAATGAAGAACGACCGGGCTGATATTCAGGCAATCAAGGAGAGAATCGATATCGTCACCGTGATTTCTCGCTACCTCTCCCTGACGAAATCCGGAGAAACCTTCAAGGGGCGTTGCCCGTTCCACAAGGACGACACACCCTCTTTCGTGGTCAGTCCGCAAAAGGGCTTGTGGCACTGCTTTGGCTGTGGTGAGGGTGGCGATCTGTTTGGCTTTCTCATGAAGATCGAACGGATCACCTTTCCGGAAGCGGCAAAACGGCTTGCCTCTGAGGCCGGCCTGTCATTGAAACAGCAGCCTGATGGACAGCGGGAGAGGCTTCGCAGAATCAATGCCGAAGCAGCCGCTTACTTCTGTCACAACCTTGCCGAACACGCCTCTGGGAAGAAAGCACGAGAATACCTGCTTGGCCGCGGCTATCAGGAGGAGAGTTGGAGACAGTTTGGCTTGGGTTACGCAGTTCCCGGTTGGGACCATCTCAAAGCCAAGTTTGCCGAGCGCTTCGGAATCAAATCCCTCATTGACCTCGGCCTGCTGGTACAAGGAAAAGAAGGGGCATACGATCGATTCCGCGACCGGGTAATCTTCCCC
>CAZDDA010000231.1:0-4593 GCA_964504085.1 uncultured Thermotogae bacterium
AAGGCTGGACAGAGCGGAACTTCGACAAGATTATCCTCAGGATCATGCTGGAACCAGCGACGCGTTTGGCTGCTCTGCAGAACGGAGACATTGACATCGCCGAATCCGTTCCAAGCGACTCGGTTCCGGCCCTGGAAGCCGATCCTCGCTTCTCTGTCCAGATCGTGGAATCAGGTTCCGTTCAGAACCTATTCATGAAGTGTGACCAGGGACCGCTGGCCAACAGGAACCTGCGCAAGGCGATCACGTATGCGATCGACTATGCGGCGCTTCGACAGGTCTTGACAGGCGCATTGCCAGCGTGCGGTCCGCTGCCTTCGTGGCTTCTTGGCGCGGATTCAAGCATCTCTTGCATCAACAGTCAGGATCTATCGAAGGCGAAGGAGTACATGGATCTTTCCGGGTATGGGCCAGGGGATCTCAAGTTCAGCTACACGATCGTCGCTGGAAACGACTGGCACGAGAGCAGCGCTTTGATCATCCAGCAGAGCTTGGCGGAGATCGGGATTGCAGTCGACATCATTCCGAAGATGTGGGCCGAACTCGTGGCAGAGGCAAACAATGCAACAGGAAGTGACTTCTACCAAGCCTATGGCCCGTCAACGTCCTCGGACCCGTACGAGTTGCTGCGGTCAAACTACAGCGCCTACGCGGCAGAGGCTCCGAGCTACGGCTGGAACCCTGGGTACAAGAACCTAGCGGTGGATGCGTTGCTGGCTGAGGCGGCATCGGAGCCCGACCGCAACATGCGAGCGGTGTACTACGGAGCCATCGCGGCCATTCTCGTCGAGGATTGCGCGGTCGTCTTCCAGTTCGGTATGCCGTACACCTCGACCTATCGAAGCGACATCAAGGGAGTTGCGCCTCATCGGCTTTATCGGGCCCAGTACTACTTCTACGATTTGTGGAGGGAACCTGGGGCGTAGGTAGGTCGTGTGCTGTGCGCGGTGAACGACGACCGGGGTACGCCGTCGCTCTCGATGATGGTTGCTTCCGACGTTCCCCGCGCTGCGGTGACGGCGAGGGCATGGGGCAGTCCCGTTCTGCGGCCTCATGCCCTCACGGTCTAAGAGCACGGGAGTATGGGAATTGGTCGATCCGGTGCGCTTGAGTTCGCCAGAACAGTCTCGGCATTCGGACCATCATGGTGTGTCCACGATGTTCCCAGAGACCTCTTTCGTGGCTGTGGAGGGCCTGTCGAAGAGCTTCCCGATGCGGAAGGGCTTTTTCGGCAAGCCAATCGGTGAGGTGCAGGCGGTACGGAATGTCTCGTTCGGGATTGGGCGGGGCGAGACGCTGGCGCTCATGGGCGAGAGCGGCTGCGGAAAGACCACTTGTGGTCTGGTCATTCTGCGGCTTCTCTCGGCCGACGCAGGGCATGTGAGGGTCGGCACCTACGATGTGTTCGGCTTGTCTCGCAGAGAGGGGCTAGCGTTTCGTCAAGATGCTCAGATTATCTTCCAAGATCCGCAAGAAGCGCTCAATCCGCGTATGTCCGTTCGCTCATTGATTCTGGAGCCAATGGCCATCCATGGTCGACTTGAGGAAGGTAAGCAAAGGCTCGAAGAGCTTGTGAGTCGGGTCATGTTCCCGCTGAAATACCTGGACTCCTATCCGGATGAGCTGAGTGGCGGGCTCCAGCAAAGGGTCTGTCTTTGTCGCGCATTGATACTTCAGCCAAGCTTCCTCATTCTCGACGAGCCAACCTCGGCACTTGACGTCTCCGTCCAGGCCTCGGTCCTTGATCTGCTCCTCGAGCTACGACGAGAGCTAGGATTGACGTACCTGTTCGTGTCGCACGACGCGGCGGTTGTCCGCTACATCTCCGATTGGGTCGGCGTGATGTACCTTGGCGAGATCGTGGAACATGGCAGGGCCGAGCACGTGTTCGACAACTGCCTGCATCCCTATACGCGCGCGCTGTACAGCGCAGTCCTTTCTCCGGAGTCGCGTGTTGCGGAGAAGAAGATTCTCCTGCACGGATGTCCGCCCAGTCCGACATCCATCCCGGAGGGGTGTGCGTTCCGAACCCGTTGTTGGCTTGCCACGGACGTATGCGAGCGTTGCTCCCCTCGTCTTCGTCAGGCGGGGCCAGATCACTACGTCGCCTGCCATCACTTTGAGGCGGCTCGCTCGACGGGGGAGGTGTAAACGCTCCAACCATGCTGCGGTTTGTGGTTCGCCGGCTGCTGTGGCTTCCGATCATGCTCTTCGGGGTGATCACGCTCGTCTTCTTGCTGACCAACATCACGCCGAGTAAAGCAATCTACATCCGGCTTGGGGAGAGTGGAACTGCGGCGGACGTCCAGAATCTGATCGAGAGGTACAATCTCGACAAACCGATTCTGCAACGTTACTTCGCGTACATGGCCGCGCTGTTCAAGGGGGACCTAGGTGAATCGATGGCTGAGGGACGTCCGGTCGCGAGAGATCTGGCCGAGTTCCTGCCCGCCTCCATCGAGTTGGTGCTCTCTTCCCTCGTCTTGATTGCGATTCTTGGCGTTCTGTTAGGCATCGCGAGCGCGGTGTACAAGAATCGATGGCCGGACACTCTCGCTCGAGGAATCGCGGTGACCGGGCTGGCAATGCCTCAGTTCTGGCTTGCTATCATGCTGTACCTCTTGTTCTTCTATCAGCTGAACCTGCTTCCAGGAGGCGGACGTATCTCCCCGATGATCGGGCCGCCCCGACACGCCACCGGGCTCTACATCTTGGATAGTGTGCTCGCGGGGGATTGGGACGCGCTGGTTAGCTCCATCCGGCATCTGATTCTCCCGGTGATTACTCTGTCCCTCACCCGGCTGTCGACGATGACTAGAATGACTCGGACTGCCTTTCTCGATGTCTTGTCCAAGGACTTCATGTTGACGCACCAATCGCACGGTTACTCGCGATTCCGCAATGTCTTCAGATACGGATTGAAGAACGCGCTCTCTCCGATTCTCTCTGTCTTGGGACTTCTCATCGGAGGTCTGTTCGCTGGCACCTTCTTGGTCGAGACGGTCTTCTCATTTCCCGGGGTCGGCTACTATGCCATTACGGCGATCACACACTCCGATTTCCAGCCGGCGATTGCCTCAGCTATCTTCTTCTCTTTGCTCTACGGGATTGTCAACGTTCTCGTGGATGTCGGCTACGCGGCACTTGACCCAAGAGTGAGGTATTAGGCATGCGAAGCGAGCGCTCGGAGAACGAGGGACGACAGAGACGCTCCCGCGGCTGGCGCTACGCAGTGTACGCGCTCCTGCGGTCTCCCACGGCGTTGATCGGTGCAACTCTGGTGCTCGTCATCATCGTAATGGCCGCGTTCGCGCCGCTAATCGCTCCCTACGATCCGAATCGATTGAACATGGCCAGTCGGCTGAACGGCCCGTCCGCAGAGCACATCTTCGGTACGGACAACGTCGGACGGGATCTGTTCTCAAGGGTGGTGTACGGATCCAGGACCGCCTTGGTGATTACGTTCGTGGTGGTGACGGTTGCCGGCGTCATCGGGACGTGCCTCGGAGCTGTCGCAGGATACTTCGGCGGTGCTCCTGACGTCTTTCTCATGCGATTGGTCGACATCTTCCTTTCCGTTCCTCCGCTCCTCTTTGCCCTTGTAGCCGTCGCGGCGCTCGGCCCGTCGCTCTACAACATGATGCTGGGGCTGAGCATCGGATGGTGGACCTGGCACGCCAGGATCGTGCGCGGTGAGGTCCTCCGGCTCAAGGAGACCCGCTTCATCCTTGCAGCACGAGCTCTGGGAGCCTCCCCGCTGCGCATCATACTCCGACACCTCATTCCGAACGTCGCGGGACCGATCATCGTCCAGACAACCGAGCAGTCCGGTCTGGTCGTTCTGACAGCGGCCTCGCTCAGCTTCCTGGGCCTGGGCCCCCGCCCGCCGACGCCGGACTGGGGCTACATGGTGGCGGTGGGCCGGACGTACCTGCCGACATACTGGTGGATGAGCACGTTTCCGGGTCTGATGGTCGTGATCCTCGTGCTTGGATTCCTCCTATTGGGGGACTACCTGCGAGACTACCTGGCAAGGGAGATCAAGTAATGGCGGAGCGCCCCGACGGGCAAGCTGCCGTGCCCCGACCTCTTCTGGAAGTCGCCGGGCTTGTGACCGAGTTCCCGGTCTACCGAGGTCGTGTGCAAGCGGTTGCGGGGATCTCCTTCTCCGTCGATCGTCAGGAAGTTGTCGGGCTGATCGGAGAAACGGGGTGCGGGAAGAGCGTGGCTGCTCTGTCTGTGATGCGGCTGATACGCGCGCCCGGTCGAATCGTGGCGGGACGAATCGTGTTCGACGAGGCGGATGTCCTGTCGCTTGCCGAGAAGCGAATGCGTCGCATCCGCGGGCGTGGCATGGCAATGATCTTCCAGAGGCCGATGTCTTCGCTGGATCCCGTATTCACGCTTGAGAGGCAGTTCAGCGACCTCGTTCGCTTTCATTTTCGGGTTCCCAGGAAAGAGGCAAGACGGATTGCCGTGTCCAGCCTCCAGGCGGTCGCTCTTCCAGATCCAGAGAGCCTCCTCAATTGCTACCCGCACGAGCTGAGCGGCGGGATGCAGCAGCGAACCATGATTGCGATGGCCTTGGCATGT
>CAZDDA010000232.1:0-4574 GCA_964504085.1 uncultured Thermotogae bacterium
GTGGTTGTTCTCTAACCTCGCTAACGGTAATGGCCGAGTCTCTCCTAGACAGGTAATCCTCTTTCTCATTCTTGCCAGAGACGCCAGCACGACTGGCGACAAGGCAGCAGATCCATTTCCGATTTTCAGACGGCAGCCCATTACAGCGGCAATGACCAAGCTCTCAGAGCTCTCCTACAGTGAGGTTGTTAACGACTTCCGGATCGCGACAACATTTGTCAGGAACTGCCGTGCCGGTAAGTTGAAGCAGTTCAAACTGGAAGATGTCCAAGGTCTTTTTGACTTAGACCAGGGCTCGCTAGCGGAGCAAGTCGAGCTTCTCGAGCGGCTCGGCTTTCTTGAGAGGATCGTGGTTCAGACTGACGGAGATTTGGAAACATACTTTCGGGTCCCAAGCCTCTTCACGAGGTGTTGGGATCAGGCGGCAGGGTAGTGCCGCCATCAGGTGAGTATCCCGTGTCCAAGCTGCAAAAGGACATTCTATCAGGCTATCACCCAGAACTCTAGGTCGCCGTCCCTCGACAGACGAGGCCGAGTAGGGGAGGTATAATCACATGGCGGCGAATGCAGAACCGTCGTTGCCGATGATCATTCTCCAGGTCATCGAGAGCTTGGCAGTGGTTGCTGCGACATTGGTGGCTGTCCTAGGAATCGGTTCCTGGCGAGCGGAGGTTCGTGGAAGAAGAGAATACGAGCTAGCGGAGGAAGTCCTTGCCCTGTTCTATGAAGCCAAGGATAGGATCAAGTTCATCCGGAACCCGTGGACCATGACCGGCGAGGGACGAACGAGGAAGCCCCGGGAAGGGGAGCCCGAGGAAGCAAAGGACGCTCTGGACCAAGCACATGTTGTCTTCGAACGCTACGATAAGTGTCGAGAGACTTTCCTCCGCCTCCACACGCTGCGGTTCAGGTTCATGGCCACCTTCGGGGCAGAGTATGAGAAACCGTTCGAGGATCTGTCCAAGGTCGTGGGTGAAATCTTCTCCGCAGTGGCTGCATTGGGGATTCTATGGCGGCCTCGCTTCGACAAATTCACAACTCCCGAGCAAGATAAGGAACGGATGGCTGTTGTGAAGGAGCATGAAGAGGTGATCTGGAGAGACATTGGTGATCCGGATGAGACATTGAAGAGCGTTGACGATGCTATCGCTGAAATCGAGCCGAAATGCAGGCAGATCCTCGAAAGGAAGCCGGGCTGGCTTGACAGTGTGTTCGGCTGGTTCAAGTGAGAAAGACTTGGGTTGTGCAATAGCTCATTCGAAGACGTAGCAGGTCTTTAGGTGTGGCAATGGTCATGAGTTGTCTGTCGACATTGCGCACGAAGCTACGCTACTGGCTCCAATCCACTCTCCTCTGTTCGCGAGGATCTCGATCACCCGTCGCGATCCGCAGGGACGTATCAGAGATCGGAATGGGTCTGTTTGGCTGTTTCCATAGATCGACAAGAGAAGACCTGAAGATAGACCATTGGGAGGAGTTCAATTGCGACTATCGCGACCAGACTACCATCGGAGTGCCACGAAGGGGAAGGCAGATTTGAAGATAAGAACCGCAGGAAGCTAGCAAGCTAACCACGTCCCGGAAAGGTACCCGCTCTGCGGGGTGGAGTATCTGCCGTGTGGTGGACGCGCTGGGGGCTCTTCGGTTGAGTCGTCACTTCATGGGATTCTGTGGTCCAAGAAACAAGCAACACACTCACAGGGCCCACCAGCCAAGCAAAGAAGAATCGCGGTAATGAGGTGACCACATGGTATCAGTAATCGAGTGGCAGGCTCTCCGTACCACTGAAGGAAGCCAGCACAAGGGTTTTGAGTGTTTGTGTTGTCAGCTTGCAGAAAGCGAAGAGGTTCCAGAGGACTCTGTATTCAACGCAAAGGGAGACCCGGACGCGGGTGTGGAGTGCTTCTGGAAGTTACCCGGAGGAGACGAATGGGGCTGGCAAGCCAAGTTCTTCACTTCGCCACCCGGCTCTCCCCAGTGGGATCAGCTCGATGACTCTGTAAAGAAGGCCATTGAGAAGCATCCCCGCCTAGTCAAATACGTCCTCTGCTTTCCTATTGATCGCCCTGACCCACGGAATCGTCGCCGCAGATCTTTCAGGGACAACTGGGACGCGCGCGTTATCAAGTGGCAGGAATGGGCCAGGGCCAACGGTATGAAGGTTGACTTCCTGTACTGGGGCCGACACGAGATCTTTGAGCGTCTTGCCAAGGAGGAACACCGAGGTCGTTACTACTTCTGGTTCAACAAGGAGTCTTTCAGCAGCGGTTGGTACGCTCGCCGATTGGACGAGGCAATAGCACATGCTGGACCTAGGTATACTCCCGAGTTGCACGTCGATCTCCCACAGGCAGAGGCTTTTAGAGGTCTCGAACGGGCGCCATCATTCTTTGATGACATAGACAACCTGCGCTGGAATCTAAGACGCACTCTTAACAAGCGACCTTCAGACCAAGCCTCCAAGGCCCTCGGAGATACATTTGACTCATTCATGACCAAGAGCCGCGAGGTGCTTGCGACACTCGATGCTACAAGACGGTCAGAGGTCGGTGCGATTGACGTGGATGCGTGGGCCCGCTCGGCGTCGGAGGCTCTGGCGTGCACGCGGGCGTGCATTGTAGGTTTGCGGGATGCTCCAACCAATATGGCAGAATTGAAGGGTACCAACAAGCAAGCCACGACGCGGGAGTCAGATAGTGGCCCTTCTATTGGGCACGAGATCCTCTGGGATGATATCCGTCGTTTGGAGGCGACCGAGTCCCGATTGATGGAGATTGAGAAATACTCCAGCAGCAAACCTGCTCGGCTCGCCAACCTCCCAGCTCTCCTGCTTGTGGGGAAGGCAGGTACGGGAAAAACGCACATGATGTGCGATACAGCTGCTCAAAGAGTAGAAAAGGGGCTCCCCACCGTATTGCTGTTTGGGGCACACTTTCGCAATCAAGAGCCGTGGTCCCAGATGATTCAGCAGCTGGGGCTGTCGTGCGCGAGGGAGGAATTCCTCGGTGCACTTGAGGCGTCCGCTCAAGCCACCGGATCCAGAGCGCTTATCATGATAGACGCCTTGAACGAGGGCGACGGCAGAATGATGTGGGTGAACCACCTTGCGGGGATGCTGGCCACCTTGTCACACTACCCCAGAATCGCCATCGCTGCCAGCGTCCGAACTTCCTATGAGGAGATTATGATTCCTGAGGACCTTGTTCCGCGTGATCTCGTGCGGATGGAACACGAAGGGTTTGCCGGTGTTGAGCATCTCGCGGCGTCTAAGTTCTTCGAATTCTATGGAATCCTCCCCTCATTTCCTGTCTTGATACCGGAATTCCAGGGACCTCTCTTTCTCAAAATGTTCTGCAAGGGATTGCAGGACCGTGGACTAGACCGACCTCCTTCAGGGCTGAAGGGACTAACAGCCGTATTCAGTTTCTATGTGGACTCTATCAACCTGAAGCTGGCCCGCCCGGAATGCATGGATTACGACCCTCTCACCCGTCCAGTGCAGAACGCGATAGCCAAGATTGCGGCTGTCATGGCGGAAAAGGGTCAAAAGTGGTTACCCCGCGAATCTGCAAGAGAACTGGTCGACTCTCCGCAGAAACATGCAGGCTTTGAGAAGTCACTCTTCGCTCAGATGATCTGGGAAGGACTCCTTGCCGAGGAGAGGTTTCCCATCGGCGTTGCGCAGGACTGGTGCGATGGCATCGAGTTCCCGTATGAACGGTTCACGGATCATCTGATTGCTGAGCACCTTCTCGACATGCATCTTGATAGAGATAATCCTGCAGGCTCCTTCGTTGATTCTAGGCCGCTTGGGTCTTTGGTCAGCAGCGAAAGGGCGTGCTGGGAGAATTCGCACCTGATCGAGGTGCTCTCGATTCAGCTTCCCGAGAGGATAGAAAGAGAACTGGTCGAGCTTGCCCCGAGCATCCGAGAATATGTACCTGTGAGAGAGGCTTTTGTAGACAGCCTCATCTGGAGAAGACGGGACGCCATCACGGAGGAAACCTGGCGTTACGCGACCGATTGTGTAGCGAAGTACGCAAACACTCAACACCAGCTACTAAGCACGTTGTTGACCATAGCCCAAGATCCGGATCATCCCTATAACGCTGATTTCCTACACGGCCTTCTTGTGAATCTTGAGATGGCTGATCGCGATGCGTGGTGGTCAGTATTCCTGCACGAGGACTACCAACACGAGCTGCAGAGTTCAGTAGAGCGTCTGGTGGAGTGGGCATGGTCGCCTGCGAACAGGGATCGGGTTGATGATCAAGTCATTCGTCTGACGGGTATCGCAATGGCTTGGCTACTGACTTCCTCAAATCGATTCCTTCGCGATCGAGCCACCAAAGCGATGGTGTCACTCTTCACGGACCGTATCGAGACATTGCGCCTGGTACTCGAGAGATTCAGAGGTGTGAACGACCCGTACGTAGTAGAGCGACTGTTCGCCATTGCGTATGGTTGTGCGATGCGCAGTCCTGACGACTCTATCAGCAGCTTGGCGACAGATGTGCATGATCAGGCATTCCAGGGTGGTGCGCTTCCTCATATCTTGGCCCGTGACTATGCGC
>CAZDDA010000233.1:0-4572 GCA_964504085.1 uncultured Thermotogae bacterium
GGGGGGCTGGACGATGGATCGTTTCAAGAACTTTCTGGTCGCGAGCGCGATCGGCGGCGTCGGGTATAGTCTGTACAGAAGTCGCGTGAGAGCTGCGGCAACAGGTGAAGAGGCGCAGCGTGCCTCTCGGAATTTCTTCCTCTTCGGCATCGGAAGCGCTTTGCTTCTCTATCTCGTCTACGGCGACAAGCTCAAAGAGATGGCGCCGCAGCGCCCTCGGCGAAATCCAGACGATGATGATGTCGATTGGGGCGTGGAGGAGGACCAGGGGAAGACAACCTGGACGGCCTATCTGTACGGTGTGACGAAGATTGGAGAGGTCATCAAGCAGCCTGGGGAGAGGCAGTACAAGTACCGTCTGAAAAATGGTTTCTGGTCGGGTGCCTCGAGCTTGGAGGAAGCCAAGAAGGAGCTGCTCGATGATTACCGAGGAGAGTTGGCCATCGAAGAAGACCACATGTTCTTCGATGACTTCGATGAAAATCCTCGGAAGCTTCGCCTGTCCGACCTCGAGTTTGACTACGGTCAGGGGTGTGGTGTTGAGGGGTACGACGCTTATGCGGGAGACGAGTTTATTGGCGAGATCGCAGCTTACGAAGACGAGGACGGATACCATTATCGGCTAGCTGATGAGTGGGCATGGATACCTGCCGACAGTCTCAACGAGGCGAAGAGGGGACTCGTTGACGAATACAACATGGACATGCTCGAGGAGCACTGGCTTGGTGAAGAAAATAAGCTCAGTCGTTACTTCGTGCGCCTCCCCGATGAAGGGGTAAGCTACCCCAAAAAGGGAAGCGACTATTATCCAGAAGGATATCCTCTCAAAAAGGCTCTCGATTTTGCTAGAATAGGTAGTCAGAAAGGCGGTCCGAGAGAAGTCTGTCGTGATCGTCTGGGCGGAAAGAAAATCCGCACCTATAAAAGAGGAAAAAGGACCTGGCCTAGAACCAAAGGTCAGGCGAGAAATTTACTTCCGGCCGAGGTTCCAACAAGGCTTCGGGCGAGTTAGGAGAGGAGAAGCCAAAATGGCAACACCGAGGAAAAGAACAAGTAGAAAGCCGGCCAGGAAGAAGACGACGGGACGCAAGCCTGTGCGTCGGAACACGGCGAAGCGTAAGCCTGTGCGTAAGAATGCGGCAAAGAAGCCGGTTCGCAACGCAAAGAAGACAGCCGCGTTGACTTGGGGTAAGTCGGTCAAGGGGCACCCCGTCAGTGGCCGGCCCTGTGCAGGCCGTCCGATGTCGCAGCGCGATCAGAAGCTATTCACCAAGATGGGCAAGCGCCGCGCAGGCGTGACCTTGGCGAAGATCAAGGCTGCCTACGGCAACGACTACGACCGCCTGACCAAGAGCAAGAAGACGGTCAAGCCTGCTGCCAAGAAGGCCGCTCCGAAGCGTAAAGCCGCTCCGAAGCGCAAAGCCGCTCCGAAGCGCAAATCTTCGATGCGATCAGGTCAGAAGGTGACCGTCAGTGGTCTTCCGGCTCGTCCGCAGAAGTACGTCGTCGTCGATGGTAGAAAGCGTTATCAGTCCTCGCATCGTCTGCTGTCGACGGCTCGCAAAAAGCAAGCCGCGTTGACCGCTGCGAATCCACGCAAGGTCTTCACCATCGTTCAGCTGAGCAACGGCTAGGAGTGTTCAGATGTACGGTGCAGGTAATCCACAGATGGCGGCTCTCGGAGCGCTAGGAGCGCTCGGGGGGACGCTTCGCGACCTGGCTATGTCCCCCGTTCGCCGGTGGGGGCAGGCTAGTTTTACTCACAAAATCATTGCGGCAGGCGCCGGTGCTGGACTTGCCTACTATCTCCATAAAAAGGGGATGGCTGATGCTGCTGTTGCAGTGGTCGGTCTCGGCGGAGCTTATGCGACCTCGATGCTGATGCACTCTCGAGAAATCGTTCAAGCACCAGCTAACGGTGCGGCATTACCGAATGGTCAGCAGGTGGCAGGAGCGCTACCGTCTGCACAGGTTCAAGACATGGCCGCGCAGGCGGCTGCTGTGATGAACGGCCAACCTAACGGCAATGGCATGAGTGGGCAGTGGGGAGCGCTTGGTCCGGCACAGGGCGCTAAACCCGCTGGTGCTCCATCAGCACCAGTTGGCGCACCGGCACCACAACCACCACAGCCACGGGCAGTTGGAGCCCCAAAGGCTCCAGCGCCGCGGCAGTCCGGTTCTGGTGGCGGCTCAAAGTGGTCGGCTCTCGGATAGGAGTAGACGATGCCAGATAAGCCAGGTGGTTGGGGTTCTGCTGGAAAAGGTCGTTTTGGCGACATGCTCGATGAGATTATGGGCCTCGGTGCACAGAAGTTTGCCGAGACGGTACATCGGGTAACACCAAAATGTGAATATTGCGGGGCCTCTACCATCCTGCGCTGTCAGGCGTGTGGTTCATACGTATGCAATATCCATGGCTTTGTTAATGTACGAGCATGGAATCAGTATACGGTCGTCTGCTCCGAGTGCATGAGCGAGGCGTTCGATTTCGTTGAGGTAGCTCCGCCCCCTAATTACGCCAGGCCGGATGAAATGCCCTGGCATCATGAGGAGCAACCATGGGATATCCTGAGGATTCGGTGGGATGCAAGTCCTGAGGATATAGATAGGGCGTTCAAGGCCAAGGCTCGTGAAGTCCACCCCGACAGGGCAACCGATGACATCGATCGGGCACGTCGTGAGCGAGAGATGAAAAAAGTTTCTGCTGCGTATGAGTGGATGAAACAGCGGGCTGGGAGGGCGTAATGGCGTGGGGTGGAATTCATCCGTTGGTTCAAGTCGTTTTGGGTGCCAGTCTTGGTTATGCCGTCGCCAAGTATTTCGAGAGTCGGCAAGACGAAAATAACGACGATGGAATGGGGATTGTCCCTAATTTCCGTTACGGGAGCCGGCCGCGTGTTCACCAAGGCAGGAAGCGATATCGCTGATGACGCAACAAGCGCCAACTGACCAGGGCATGAAAAAGAATGTTCTTATCGTCGTGAAGTCACAAAATTCACCTCGACGCGGTCATCTGTGGCGAGTGAGTGTTTTTATCGATGGCGTGAAATTTATTCGTCCTGGTTTTCAGCGTGAAAAGTCATCTGTGAAGTTGGCAGCGATGATTGTTCAGCAGGCGCTTATCCATGGTTGGAATGTCAGCTGGAAGGTGATCGACAAAGCTGGTAACCACCGCGATATAAACCTCGCTGCCTTGGGTAGCAAGATGTATCGCGGTCAGATCAAAGAGGATGTTCGTCGTGCGGCGGCTGAGAAGCAGTCAGAAGAATGACGGCGTCGTTCTCGAAGTTCTCCCAGGACAGGCCTGGGAATACAAAGAGTGGCATCAGCCGCTGTACGGCACGCTGGGCCGTGGAAAAAGCTTCATTCTTGTCGGGCCGTCACCGGCCCGAGGGATGGTCCTCCCTTTTGCGGGCATGGGATCGGATGAGGCGGGAGAGGGTACAATGTATGAAAAGCACTTGAAGCAGGTCCACCTCTCGAGACTGAGTCCCGTGATGTGGGGATGGAAGCAGGGTTATCCCCGTAAAGAGCTGGGCGTTCCGATTCAGCCCGCCTACGGTATGGGTGGTTACGAGTCGGTCAATCCTATCGGTAGCCCTATCTGGAGTAATACCTGGCAGCAGCGTGCTGCTGGTGCGCTCAAGAGGGTTAATCCCAGTGCAATGGACGGTTGTGGCTGTGGGGCAATGGGGGATTGGGGATTTGTTTCCAGGGCGGTCCATGGAAGTGCTCGGATTCCAATTTCTCTCGGACTCGGTGCGGTTGCTGGAGTTGTTGGCGCACATTTTTTGAAGAAGAACATGCTTAAGGGAGCTGCTATCGGGGCAGCGTCAAGCATTGCAGGTCTTTTAGTTTGGTTTAATGTTCTACACCTCCCTTATGTTGTTCCTCTTCCTGATGCCTCGGAGGGTGTTGCAAACGCTAATGTCTCATCAGGAACAACAGTTTCATCCCAACCAGAGGCTACGGAGTAAAGATGTACGAAAAACACCTGAAGAGGGTTCACCTCTCGAGGTTGAGCCCTGGTATGTGGGGATGGAAGCAGGGCTACCCCCGCAAGGAGCTGGGCGTTCCGATCCAGCCGGCCTACGGTATGGGTGTTGATGCTGCGCAGGTCCCCTACAACGACGTTACTGGTGTCCGGCCTGGTGGAAATCCCATGTGGGAGAACCTCTATCGTATCGGTGTCGCAGGCAAACTGAGCCGAGTCGCACCCTTCGGTCCTGACGCTTTTACCAACTGCACCAACTGTGGCGTTGGTGACGATAATGGTGGCGGCGGGGCCTCGAATGCGTTGGGGGGCCTGTGGCCTTTCCTCGTGGCATTTCTCGGCTTCGGCGCCATCACATACTTGGGCAATAGGTATCGCGGCTGATGCCTGACCCGCGCCTTGTTGGGCTCCATGAATTACGAGCCCTGATCAAGCAATTGAACGAGGCAGACCTTCGTTCCTCGCATGCCGGTGCTCATCTAGCACAAGTAAATGTCAGTACTGACGATCTCGAGGATTTGAACTATGTCAATAAGACAGTTCGGACCGACTTACTTCCTCGCTGTATCGAACTGCTA
>CAZDDA010000234.1:0-4559 GCA_964504085.1 uncultured Thermotogae bacterium
CCCCATCCTTCTGCCAATCCCAGTGGGAGTCAGCCAGATCGACAACAATAATTGAGAAATGCTTGATTGTTCGCTTGTTCTGTAGGGCCAGGTTGCGGGCCATGGACAAGGACTTCTCAAATATCATTGGTGACATCACGGCGGAGCCAAGAGAGATGTAAACCCCTCCCTCCAAGTCGGTGATCGTTTCTGCAAAGGTCAGGAAATCTCGCTCCGCAGTTCGACCCACCGCAGATCCCCGGTTCAACGGATGCGTGTAGATGATGTCGTGGCCGAACATGGGGTGGGCTGTGAAGGGAACATCAAAACGGAAGGCTGCGGCCTGCAGTCCGTAGCGCTTGAAGGGATGCTTAACCTTGAGAAATCCCGGAGGCAGGCCGAAGGCGGTAACAGCCCAGAGAAGGTCAGCCGCCGCGGAGGCCCTTTCGGGATCTACAGAGGCCTGCTCTGATATGCCGATCAGTTCGGCTCTGTCCGGGATCCTCAAGCCATCTTTTTCTACCAGGGATCCGATCGACTCTCCGTAACCGAGGCCTTCGTATGCACCAACCAGTAGAGCTAAGTTCAGGTAACGTCCGGTCTCCTCCCATATCCCAAAGCGCCCCATGCGAACGTTTTCCTGCACGTCTTCAGAACTCGCCCCCTGAAAGGCGAATTCCCAGTCGTGGATGATACCTGCGCCGTTGGTCGCAAGGTGGGTGAGCCTACCCGATTCGATCAATCGAATCAAAACCGGGGCTAATCCATTCTTGATGGTATGGGCGCCGAAAGCCAGAATCACCGGTCGATTGTCGGATCGAGCCTCCTTGATCAACCTTGCCACCTCTTCGATCGCAGCTAGGGTGTATGGATTCAGCCGACCTGAGGGAGTCGTGGGAGAGACGTGGTCTTTTTCGATTGACACCCGGTTCGTGCGTACTTTCAGGGGTAGAAAGCGAAGACGCCTTCGATCGAACTGCGCAAAGGGCATTTCTTACTCCATTATCTCCGGGAATAGGAACTCAAGAAGCTTTCCGAATTGGGAGAAATCCGACACTATCAGATGCGCCCCAGCCTGGATCAACCGACTACGTTTGACTGAGTTCAATCCCCAACGGCGTACCTCGTCGCTGGCTACTCCCACGGCGATTCCTGCCCGCTTGCGGGTTTCCTGGATTTCTACAGGGCCGTCCCCGAAGGTCAATATCCGTTCATGTTCCTTGAGATCGACGTCGTTCAGGATGAGTTCAAGGACCTTTCTTTTGGGCTCATGCGAGATATCACCGATCGCACCATAGATCCTGTCTTCGAACAGCCCAGCGTAGTCGAGAATCTCTGCTTCCCGGACCACATCTTCCTGATCGGTACCGCTGGCCAGGTAAAGCAGGATACCGCGGCGATGCAGTGCTCGTAGGAATTCGACCGCTCCTTTGAGAGTAAAATCAGAGACAGAGAGCTCCCCGCGACGTATTTTCTCGATACGCCGATTGACTAGCTTCATCAGTGCACGATTGTACATCGCCTTGTACCCGTGCTCGGTGAGAATCTTCCTTTTCGGCACAACGCCGAACTCACGTACCATCTTCACCAGTCCGACCATCTGGACTAGAGTCTGGAGCCCGGTGGTTCGGTCTATATAGTTACGGACCCGCTCCTGTACCTGCCGAAAGGTTGTTTCGCCTATCTCCCGCCAGCGTTCCCCAAGGATTGAGCGGATCATCACCGGCTCCATCACATCTTCCCAGCCCTGACGGAGGGTAGAGATAGTTCCGTCGTTGTCGAAGATTGCATGTGTGATATCACGGGTGGAGGGAAGTCTATCCACGATTTCTATGTCGCACTCACGTACGTAGCGAGCCTTCTGGGGCAGAACGGCCAACTCCGGATGATAGCGGTAGTTGGCCTGCCCGGCAAGGGTTCGGATCTCCTGCGGGCTCGCGGTACCAGTCACGAACTGTTTCTGCACCGTCACTCCAGCCACCATAGTACCAAATCTTGCCGCTTCTTGTAGGCTGTTTCCAGTAGCAAGCGCGGCCGCAGCACCGGCGAGGAAACTATCCCCAGCTCCAACCGTATCGAGTTGGGATACTAGTAGCAAACCGGGGATCTCAGTGCACCTTTCGGCCTCAAAAACTAAGCAACCCCGCTCACCCCTGGTTAGAAACAACGGCTTATTCCAGCTGTGGTGAAGCTGAACTCCGTATTCCCTGGCCTGCTTCATAGTGATGGTCTCTTTGGGAGATGGCTCATTGCCACAGAGCACGGCGGCTTCACGCTCGTTGATCTTGCGAATAGAGGTGCTGAACTCGGAGCTATGGCTCCGGCTGTCCACTATCGACAGCGGCTTAGAGTATCGAGCCATCAAGGAAACTAATCTCTTACGGAAGCTTTCGCAATGAATACCTCGTAACACCTGCTGGTTGATGACGAGCAGGTCCAGCTCCGTAATCCAGCTTTCCAGGTTGGAAATGAGCAGTTCCGCAGTTTGTCCGTGGAGATGGTTGAAATTGCCGAAGTCCAAGCGAGGTTGCTCCTTTTCTCCTATCAGCACTTTTGTGAAGACGTGTGTGTCCCACTCACATTCCTGTACTATCAGCCCGTTGTCCTCGATATTAGCATCGGCCATTATGCGTCGTATTTGGTGTCCGAAGGGATCGTTTCCACAAACCCCGAAGCACCGCACTGTTCCTACCCCTATTGCTTTCAGGTTGGCTGCGACGTTACCCGCGCCACCGAGGGAGTAACGTTGTCGCACCACAGGGAGGGTGGCCAGAGCCGTTTCAACCGATGTCTCGGAAGCAGACATGTCCACCTCGAAGTAGGCGTCCAGGCAGAAATCCCCGATGATACCGATATGAAGCTCCGGAAGCCGGCAAAGCACCCTGTCGATCATGTGTACTACGGACGACATATCAGATCTCCTGTTGGGGGAACAAGGCAGTCTCGAGAGCTGTGCAAACGGTGTGGTACACGGCCATATGAAGTTCCTGGATCCGGGCTGTATCGTGTCCTGGAACTCGAATGGGAAACTCGGCAATCTCACTAAGTGTGCCACTGGGTCCGGTCAGGGCGATTGTTCTCAGGTTCAGAGCCCGAGCGACCTTGACAGCATTGATCACGTTGACAGAGTTTCCGGATGTGCTTATTGCAATTAAAGCATCTGCCTCACTTCCGTACCCAAATACTTGCTGGGCAAAAACCATGTCGGGCGACACATCGTTGGCTACGGCCGTGGCAAGAGATGTCTGGCTCACTAAGGAGATAGCCGGCAAGGCACCCTGCAGCTTGCTTCCGATCCGCTCCCCTTCCGTACCGTAGAGAGATCGCAACTTTTCAATTTGATCTGCACTCACAGGACGGCTGTGGCGGAATCCCTTCATCAACTCGCCGACGATGTGTTCCGTGTCGGCGGCACTGCCGCCGTTGCCACAGACAAGCAGCTTATTCCCGCCGCGGAAGCAGGCTATGAGCGTCTCGAAGACGGCTTCAAGAGCGTCGCGACATGAAGTCAACTCCGGGCTTGTGGAAAACAGAGCCGAAAAAAGTGTTTCAGTCTGTTTTTTCATTTGTTTCCTTTCTTTCGTTGAGTTCCGACGTGGTGATCTATAGCAACGAATACTGATACTACTTGCTGTCTACCATTTCAAAGTCAGTTGGTTGATGTACTCAGGTTCGGCTTCCAACAATTCTCTAGGAGGTAGACCACCAAGAATTGCTTCTAGGTCATTCGTTGCCATTTTGCCGATTAGTTTTAAGTCATCGGATACAGAACCAGCTCGATGCGCTGACAGCACAGCCTTTTCCGCTCGTCGGATAGGATGATCCTTGGGCATCGGTTCCTCAGGGAAAACATCGACAGCGACCTTGAAGCGATCCTCCAATACGAACTCTGTGAGACTTTCAAAATCGACCAGATGTGCTCGACTGATCAATACAAGTACAGAATCGCTTGGAATAAGCAGCAACTTTTCGCGCGAGAGCAAGTGTCTGTTCTGCTTTGTCGGTATTGCGAGTACGAAAATTACTTTGGATGTAGATAGAAGAGTATTTAGGTCTATAGGGATTAAGTCTTGATCTTGAAGATAGGTCTTAGGAAGCCACGGATCATAGACTTGTATAGAACAGCGAAAGGGCACCAGTAATTTTTGTAGGTTTCGTGCTAGAGCACCAAAACCAATAAATCCGACTTTCTGTTTGAAAAGTGTAAAGGTATTCTTATTGCCGTGACATAGATAGCTTTCCTTACCGGCGTGAAAAAGTCGGTCCCCAGCTGATATCTCTCGAGATGCCGCCAAGGCCATACCAAGGGCCATCTCTGCCACCATTGGTCCGAACGCTGGTGAACAGGTTAGTACACGAATGTTTCGAGCAAAGCAGGCGGAATAGTCAAGCTCTTTTGGGCCGGGATGCCTTCCAGCTACGTCCATAATAACTCGTAAATTCTCACACTTGTTTATATTGCCATACCTCCATTCGCCGGAGATAATGGCAAAAATATCGGATTGTGTTTTTTTGTACTCCTCAATAGGTATTGGTTCGTTTTTACCCCAAACGATATCAGCTAATCCGTAGAGGCGTTC
>CAZDDA010000235.1:0-4552 GCA_964504085.1 uncultured Thermotogae bacterium
TAAGACGCCTGAGTGCCGCCAACGGATGAAGTTCAAGTCCTCTCAGGGGTACCAGGGGTCACCATACATAGAACCCCATCCGATTGACCTCTACCCTGGTGCATCCAAGGGCCTTGTGGAATGGCAAACTCAATCGTCAGTTCCTCCTCATCCACCCCGATCTCTTTGATGAATGAGCCAAGAATCGCTCGTTGTGTCTTGACTGCTGCCGTTGCTAGTGTCTCTTTCAACAATTCGATGTAGGGGCGGATACGCTCGATGTCGAGCTGAGTCGCTCTGCTTTGATGCTCCTCTGTCTCCAGCTCAATGAGCCGTGCTTTCAGCTTCTGCAGCTCTTCCTGCCGTGTTTGCAGTCGAGGACGGATGGTATCAGCGGGTATCCCTCCCTGTTCGATTGCATCGACAAGCCGTGAGACCTGGGTCTTTCTCTCCTTGAGCTGTCCTTCGATGAGCCTGCGCTCCCGTCGCACCACTTGGTCATGATCCCCAAGCTCGGCGTTGACCTCATCAGCCAGTTCTCGGAGATTGTCCTCCTCAAGCAGCACATCAGTCACTTTCTCTAGCACGACGTCATTCAATCTCTGCCGACTAATGAAACCGAAATCGCACTGGCTCTTCCCGGATTCGTAGAACCGCTTGCACGTGTAATAGAAGTTGTGGCTTGACTTGGCTGAGACACCGCACATTCTGCTTCCGCATCGTTGGCAGCGAAGAAGCCCGCTGAGGAGATACTCACTGCCTAACTCCCTCGGATGGGTACGCGCCCGCTTGATCCTTAATCTCTGAGCCCGCTCGTACGTTTCTGGATCAACAATCGGTTGAAATGCTCCTTCCAGGACAACCTTTCGGTCCTCTTGTGGAAGATACCGTGCGTTCTTCGTCGTAAACTCGATTTGCAGTGTTCCCTTGTAGATCGGGTTTTGAAGAACCTTCAGCACGCCCTTGGTCGACCAGGGCTTCCCCGTCCTTGTCGTCAAGCCCTGCTCGTTCAATCTCTTGGCGACTTCCTTGGCTCCCCAACCGCTGCCCACATACAGCTCGAAGATGCGGCGGATGAGCGGCGCTGTCTCTTCATCGGGCACAAGGAGATATCTCTTCGCTTTGCCGTCTCGCGTTTCCTCCTTGCGATACCCAAGCGGTGCCACTGAGCGGGGGTAGAACCCGCGTTTGGCCACTTCGCGCACACCACGCATCACATCCTGGGCCAGACTCTTCGAGAAACGGCTGTCCACCGCCTCTACCACCGCTTCCAACAGCTCGCCGTCGATGCTGTCCACCATCGGCTCTGTAATGGAGATTACGTTCACCCCGAGATCGCGGAGGTGCTGCTTGTAAACGGCGGCGTGGACCCGGTTGCGTGAGAACCGGTTGTGCTTCCACACCAAGACGCAATCGAGGTGCTCTTTGTGAAGCTTGCAATAGACGATCATCTCTTGGAATCCCGGGCGCTGGTCCGTCGTGCCACTGTAGCCTTCGTCTGTGAACTCCTTGAGGATCACGTACCCGTGCTTGTCGCAGTAAGACCGCAATTCCCTAAGCTGAGCAGGGATTGACAGGCCCTTCTCCGCTTGACGCTCCGATGAAGCACGGACATAGAGAACCGCATTCACGATGGATGAACTCCTCACACCCGATCTGTCGTCCATTCTAGCCTTCTTTGCTCCCTTGAACCAACTCGATCATCGGTAACGGGGCGGTGCATTCACCCATTCTCTCCTCGGCTCGTATGCGCTGGGCGATGACCTTAGCCAGCTGAGCGAACCCAATGCAAACCTCTTCTTGGAGCTCATCCGTCTGCGGGCGGATGATCGTCACGGTGAAGAGCCTCGCATCCGGTTTCACCGGTTCTCTTGGGGATCTCCTTTCTTACGGCCCATCATCATGTTAGATGAACATCGTAACGGTCTTAGGAAAACAAAAACAGCTCTACGTTTCCTCAAACCTCGGTCTCCTTTTTCCTCTCCCTGTATGCCTTCTGTCGACAGGCAGCCGAACAGTACCGCGTCTTCTGGCCGTGCTTCGGTTTTACATACGCTTTTGTGCATTGACGGCATACGCCGAGATGAACCACGTCCTTGTAGCGCATCTGGTAGTCGAAGAACCACTCAACAAGCACAAAAGCAATGAACGGACGTTCCTTTTCATCGCTGATGTGTTCGTGAGAAAGGCGAATCTCCCCTTGTGACCAAACCGATTGCAGCCTCACCGTCATCCTATCGACGAACTCGGAGATGGGCTTTGTCGCTTTGACGAATGCCTCCTCGTCGCCGTCTTCCTCGGCTTGGATTGCCGCTCGAATCGCGTGCTGGATGTCCACGATCTTCCGCGCGGGCTGAACCAGCTTGCCTACCCAGCTTGGGTCACGAAAGTCAAGCTCAGGGATGTTGTCCGGATCGCTACGCTGGTACACGTAGTGTGTATGTACTGCCATGTCAATTGCTATGCCCAGCTGGTGGACAAACCTCTCCATTTCACCCCGGATTCGTTGCTCCCACGGCTCAATCTTTGCCACGTTTTGACCTCCTCACAACCACGAGTAAAACCCCGGCTGCAATGGTGCTTGTTCCGTTTTCTCCTTACGTTGCTTCACCTGATTCCATCTCATCCACAGTGTATATCCAACACCGACAAGCGCGAGGATGGCAAGGACGATCAGCCTCTTTTGGTGGCGCTTCTTCTCGCGGTCTGCTGACTGCTGCGTTTCACGAATTTGTGCTTCTAGGTCGCTTGTTCGCTGCTCCTGTTGCTCGATGTGTGCTGTCAGATCGTCGCGTTCGTTTGCCAGCGCGTGGAGCCGATTCTCGGTCGTCTGGAGGTCCGACTTCAACGCCGTAACCCGTCTAAGGGCCTCGTTTGACGCCTTTGCTTTCAGCTGCAGCGCTCGTCCTTTGGACTGCAGCTGCTTTTCCAACTGGCTTTTCTGCGTCTGCAACTGGCGGATTTCGTTCTCACGACCTTCCATCGCCTGTTTCAGGGCATCCTGAATCGGAATGTGTTGCTGCTCCGCCGTCTGTCTGAGTGCTTCGTACAGTTCGCTTGACACTTTCACCGGTTTGCCCAAGACCTCTCACCTCCTTTCAACACGGATGCGGTACGTTCGCGGTACCAGTCTTCGTGAGGCGGTACTAAGGTACCGGCCTCTCAAGGCCGCGGTACCACATGTGTCCGGACAATGCCAGCTTGATGCGCCCATCATAATGTCGCCTCGAAAGACTTGCTGTTTTCATAGCATCATCACGAAATATACACGAATAAGGAGGGCTTGTCAAGAGACGACGCGATGTCACTGCGGCAAGACAATCTAGCCTGCCTCCGAAGCTTGACCATTACATGTAGTGACTAACACTTGATCTGACAGTCGCCCTTTCCGGGGCTGGGTGTCCGGCTAAGCCGCAACTGCCAGACAATCCTCCTCACTCATACCCCAAATCTTCTCCTTTGCCAACTCCAGGTTCTCCTCAAACGTCTCCATCGGCGTTCGCCCTCCACAGCGCTTGCCTTGGTGCACACGCTCGGTGTTGTAGCGCTCCAGCCAGTGGTCAGGATCCTCTTGTAGCTCGTCAACGTCACGGTAGATCTTCTTCCGGAATGCTACCCGGTAGAACTCGTCTAAGATCGTCTTGTGAAACCGCTCACAGATCCCGTTGGTCTGCGGGCTCTTCGTCTTGGTCTTACTGTGATCGATGTCGTTGAGTGCCAAGTACAACTGGTAGTCGTGCGTATCCGCCCTTCCACAGAATTCCGTCCCGCGATCCGTGAGAATCCGCAACAGCCGCAGTCCCTTCGCTTCAAAGAATGGTAACACTCGGTCGTTCAACAGATCAGCCGCGTTGATCGGCTGCTTGGTCGTGTACAGCTTGGCGAATCCAACTGCCGAGTAGGTGTCAATAAGTGTCTGCTGGTAAACACGCCCAACGCCCTTCAACACACCAACGTAGAACGTGTCTTGAGCTCCAAGATATCCAACATGCTCCGTCTCAATCTCACCCTGGGCGATCTTCTCTTCCTTGGCCTTCTCCATCGCTCGCAACTGCGCTTCCGTCAGCACCTCACCGGTCTTGGCAACGTGTTCCTCCAGCCGCTGCAGTCGCTTGGCGAACGTCTCCAATCCATGCCGAAGCCACACGCAGCGCACTCCAGCCGGGGAGATGAACACGCCGCGTTGGCGGAGAGTGTCCGCCGCCCGTTTCTGCCCGAACGCCGGCTCCTCTAGTGCAAATGCTACTACTGCCTGTTCCACCTCCTCACTCACGCGATTCTTGACGTTGGGGGCACGACGGCTTTTCTCCTTCAGCGCTTCCATGCCGCCGTTTTCGTACGCCTTCTTCACCCGGTAAAACGTGTCCCGACTGTAGCCCATCACCCGGCATGCCTCAGACACATTCTTCAAATATGCTGCCAGGTCGAGCAGATTCATCTTCGATTTGATAAGCTTCTCTGCGGTGGTCATGGCTTTGTTCTCCTTTCTGGTTGTTTGGTTCCCGGAAAGGATACGCCGTGACCACCTCTTGCGAGAGTCACCCTGTCAGATCAAGTCGTGACTACTGCACAT
>CAZDDA010000236.1:0-4532 GCA_964504085.1 uncultured Thermotogae bacterium
CAGGCTCTCCCCCACACAGATCGCAGATCAGTGGACCTCGATCTTCATCATTGAAACTTATGCCCCCATAAGGGCACGCGTCCTCACACTTCCGGCAGAATGTGCAACTCTCGATTTCCACTACGATGATGCCCAGTCGCAGGTCCTTCGAGAGTGCACCGGATGGACAAGCGGCAATGCATGAAGGTTCATCGCATTGGATACAGACTCTTGGCCGAAAATCGGCATGCTCCTCGTTGCGTTCTACACGGATTCTTGCAGCATCGTAGGAGAACATGCCTATCTTTGCTAGGCTGCACGCCAGGGCACATCCCGTACACCCGGTGCACCGCTCCGGCTTTACTACTAGCTTCATTGTTCGTTCTCCCCCTTCCTATTGCCGCCGTGGTCTCAATACTGCCTTCATTCTGACTCCGGAGAGCTTTCCCATGGCACAGGAAGCGAGCCTTCCCACGCTGATCTCCCCAACTTGAGAAGAAGCGCAGTGCTCGCGACCTTTCGCCCGAGCACTCTCGCCGAATTGAGACCGATAGTGTCTCCCAGCACGGCTGTGCGTTCCTTCTCAGCGTCTTCGTGACCGGACCATCCTGCAGCTCCGACGTAGAACCCTCCTACGGTGACAAACTTCATGATGAGAAACCAATGCAAGACAGAGGTCATGGTAGTTTCCATGCCACCGTTGCGGTCGAAGCCCACTGCTATTGCTCCAGCGGCCGTCGTGGAGAAGTCGGGCGGGTCATTCGGCAATTCCGGATTCCACTGTTTCTGAATCAGGGATGTACATCGCTCCATGTATATTCGGCCTAATGCAGTTTGATTAAAGAAGTAGACTGGGGAACCGAACACGACCCCGTCTGGGACTGGATCGATCAACGGGTGAACGAGCTCACGCCAGTCGTCCTTGAGCACACAGAAGTCTCCGCTCTGGGAACATGCTTGACAGTTCGTGCAAGGGAGAAGTCGTTTCCCTGCCAAAGACAACAACTCGAATTCAAGGTTGATCCCCTCTCTTTCTAGATAAGATTTGCTTGCGTCAATGGCCGTCTTCACAAGTATGTCTGTGTTTGCTCCCTTTCGGGGACTAGCACTGATTCCTACAAGACGAACCGACTCAACCATGCTCTTCCTCCTTGTTCCCGTTCATCGGCACTCTGGGGAGTACCCTCGGGCTCTCCCATGGTTTCCCTCACTGACCGGACGGTACTCAACATCGAGACCAAACGCTCGGGGTCCCAACAACCTCAGCCCCTTCGGGGATCGCCATACGTCAGGAGCTGAAAAGCCGACAACTGCAACATCTGCCCCCTTACGGCAATTGGGGTTCGTGATTGCTTCTCCAGTACGGGAGCACAGCAGGCAGATGAGATCAGGCACTGTTACGTCGATGGCCTCATCCAACCATGAGGCGTAATGCTCGTTCTTGTATTGGATCTGGTAGGAATGACCCGCAAATCGACCTTTCCCTTGAATGACGATCTCCCCGAAAGTGAAACCGCCTTCCAGATGCCAGTTGCTTCCCGATACCACACCACTGAACAAGAGGTACCCTTCTCCTGCTCGGAGTACTTTGTCAACCGGATCCCTACCGCCTGTGAGGGCCAAACGGATCGCCCGACCGATTGCCAAAGCCTGAGATAGCGTTCCTGGGATCACTGAACGTTTAAGAGTTTGGCCATCGACTGGGTGATCGGCGACAGCGATGACGTTCCCACTCACAACTGCCAATGCACGCGCTATCGCTTCGGCACGAAAGTCGTCGGCAACGGCTCGAACAATCAGGACATCCCCCATTCGAGTCGCTAGCGACATCGGTGTGATGGGTACGTCGTAGATGGCAAACGAGGTGTGTTCCACACCCGGAACCGAACGTCCGGCCGGATCAGCGTCCACAACAGGGACTTTCCGTTCAGCAGCAATACACAAGGCAACTGCGGTGTTGTATCCGCCAATTTCTGTAGGAAGAACGGCAAAGCACTGCTGGCCTAGATGCTCCTCCAACCCGTCTAGAGCCTTAAGTCCCAGCGTTTCCCATCCATCTGACTCCCCGGATGAGGTCTGCTCGTCTGGGGAGACACTCCCAACCATGTACGGCGTTGCGACAGTTGCTCCGTTGGGTACGTCATCCAATGAGACCATCCGGATTTTCTTACCACGATCAAGCACCCGGTGGAGTGCCGCCATACCTGCAGTGGGGCTGCCGCCCCCGCCGGTCCCCAAGACCGAACATCCTCGAATCAAGTCCTCCAAGTCACTGCGATCAAGCTCTTGCATATTCATCCTCCTATGCAGGCTGTCAGTCATCGTTGTTTCACCACTCTTGGGTCGAGTGCTTCCCTCAACCTGTGGCCAATTTTATTGAAGGCAATCACGGACGTGAAGATGCCCACTCTGGGATCACAGTGATCCACCAATGTGTCAGGAAATACGTCCTGCCTGGGGAGATCATCAGACCCCACTCAGGTGTAGGAGCTTGTGTCCCAACCCTGAGAAAGCTAAAGGAAGCTGATGTCAGGACGATCCCACCGAAATCTATGGATGCTTGAGCCACTAGGGAAGTCAGCGAGTTCGGCAGAAAGTGTCGAACGAGTATCCTTGCACAGAAGTATCCTCGGGTAGCCTCAATGAACTCACGCTCCTTCACACTCATCGCCTCACTTCTGATCAGGCGTTTGTGCCAGGCCCACCGTGAAACGGCAATCGCAATCATTGCATTGCGAAGACTTGGGCCAAGGGTCGCCGAGATGGCCATGGCGAGAAGGAGAGATGGGAAGCTGAGAACCACATCTGCAGAGCGTAACACCAGCTCGTCAACTGCCCCCCCCCATAACCCCGCAATGAGCCCAACGGGTATCCCAACCAGCAGTGAGAGACTAATCGCGAATAACCCGATCTGAAGGGAGACGCGAGCCCCGAAAAGGATCCGACTGGAAAGGACACGACCCTGATCGTCTTTTCCGAATAGATGTCTCGTGCTTGAGGATTGGCACTGCTCGCTGATATGTGTGTCGGTGATGCCCTGTAGATAGGGTGCGATCCATGGGGCTGTGACCTGCCCTGACATAAGTTGATTCTCCTTTGCTCCTTCATTCTACCGAATCCTCCCACTTCAGGTGGACCAGTTTTCGCGGGGAAGGCCAGTACAAAGTTCCGGTTAGTGCTCACTATTGCTGCATTACTCCTGACGATCACGATCAATTCCCAGGTGAGCCAGAATTCGATTCACTGTATGATCTACAAGATCTCTGATAGTATTGGGTTTCTCATAAAAAGCAGGTATAGGAGGTAGAATAGTCACGCCTAATCTTGAAAGTTTCAGCATATTTTCCAAATGAATTGAATTTAAGGGAGTCTCGCGAGGTACTAGCACTAAGGTCCGATTCTCCTTCATAGCTACATCTGCTGCTCTGATGATCAAGTTTGTCGAGAAGCCGTTGGCAATCCCAGCTAAGGTTTTCATCGTACAGGGAACAACAACCATTTTGAAGGCAGGGGATGAACCGCTGGCAATGGGAGCACTGAGGTCGCCTATACCATATCTATATCCTGCTAATTGCTCGACCATCTGTATTGACATACTCGTCTCTTGTCGAATTACGGTTTGGGCCCAGTCACTTAATATCAGGTAAGAATGTACGCCCTTTTCCTTCAAAATCTCCAGCAGTCTAATGCCGTATATGACTCCTGAAGCTCCTGTAATTCCTACTACAACGTCCAATTTCCTACCTCCGACTGAAGGAACCTCTGATAGAAAGGGCCAGGTACCTGCACCAAGCCCACGTTCAATTATACCAGATGTTCCTACTACACGTGGCTCTTCCTCTGATACCAGACATAATTAGTCAGGATTCCTCTCGTGGTAGTCATATTCTGGGCTTTCTTGTTAGCTGACTACACTATGTTGCGCTCACAACCAGCCATTAAACTTGGAGTCTTTGCACCAAGACAAAGACTCCTAAACCTGAAAGCGCGAACGGACCGCATTACTGCTCTTATTACCTAATCTTCCATCTTTCGTGGAATGTTTCTTTATATTTCCTAAACGTCTCCTCTCTAGATTCCTTACTCGATAGAGCAAGTGGAGGACGTGTCTCTAACCTCTCGTATGGCTCTACGGCATAGATAATCGCTCTTGAAGTAGTACATGTTGAGCTCGCCTGAGGTTCACGCATTGCCGGGTCGCCAGAATCACTCGTTGTCCTCTTCAAGAAATCTATTTCTTCGGGTCGAGAGCGCGTCGAAACCGCCCACATTACCTCTTCCAGGTCATAGGGGTCTATATCATCGTCAACCACGATGACGTATCTCCCCATTGGGATTACTGCCGAGCCCGCTTGGGCAGCGAGCACTCCAACTTGAGTAGCATGCCCCGGGAACTGCTGCTCGATAGAGACAACGGTCAGAAGCAACCCACCGCCAACGCGGGGCCGCCATACGCCCTTTACTCCCAGAACATTAGCGGCAAGAAGCTCTCTATACAGAGACGCGGATGCAAACACGACGTGCGACATCATGCTTTCACCCCATGCACCCTT
>CAZDDA010000237.1:0-4530 GCA_964504085.1 uncultured Thermotogae bacterium
CTTGCGATCTCCCACAGGAAAAGAAGGATGATGATGCTCGCAATGTAGGTCGCGACCCGTTTCATCGTTCGAGGGCCTCCCTGAGCGCATTGACCGTTGTCTGAAACGCTTCGCACTCGCGGAAATCGAGAGGGCCCACCTCGGGATTGGACACGGTGGCCTTGATCTGTGCCGGTCGCTCAGTGAGGACAAGAATCTCCTGGCCGAGAAAGGCCGCCTCCTCGATATCGTGGGTAACCAAGATGAGCGAGAATCGATGTTCCTTCCAGAGAGTCAGGAAGAGGTCCTGGATTCGTTCGCGGGTTAGGGTATCAAGCGACGCAAGCGGTTCATCCATTAACATCACCGACGGTGCAGTAGAGAGAGCGCGCGCGATTCCGACACGACGCTTCATTCCCTCGGAGAGTTCAGCCGGAAAACGGGACTTCACTTCTCCGAGGCCGAGATCCTCGAGGATTGGCCCGGCGTTTCGGTGTGGATACTCACCGCTTAGAAGAAGGCTGAGATTGGCGTTTTGCCAGACGGTCTTCCAAGGAAGGAGACCGGCATTTTGTAGAATCAGCGCCACCTCGCGACGGGGGGCAGTAACATAGCTCCCTCCGATTGCGATCGTCCCTTCACTCAGGGGTATGAGTCCGGCCAAAGCGAACAGGATCGAGGTCTTTCCGCATCCGGAGGGCCCGATGAGAGCCAGACTCCGGCCGTTCTCCAGTTGAAAATCAATCTCTTCCACTGCCCGAACCGTACGTCCCCCTCGGCCGTAGTCGATCGTAAGCGCTACTACTTCGATCATTGTAGAAACTGGTTGGTCGTCATGTCCTCATAGGAGGGATTCCCGCTGGTATACCGTTTGGCCACGAGCCATGCCACGACAGCGTCGAACTGCTCTTGAGAGAGCATCTCAGGCTGGGAAAAGTGAGGGATCGCGAAGCTGTCCAGGATGCCATTGGGGATGGTATCTTCGGTGACTCCAGGGAAAAACACTGCGAGAATTCTATCGATCCCCATTTCGATCAGTTGTTCGCGGTCGGAGCAATTGGTGGTAGTGATTGCTTCTCTGTAGGCGTCATAGAACGTGCCGACGAGTTCACTGTGTTCCTCCAGCACCGGGCGACGGAAGACGACGACGCTCGGAAGCTGCTCGATCTCCTCGAAGTGAGAGAGATGGTTAAACTGGGGAAGCCCTGCCCCGCCCGGCAGAGGGAAGTTGGCGATGTATGTAACGTACGGCTCTGGCAACACAGCCGCCGGTACCGATTGTGCGGCGAACCACAGGGCTAGTTGAAGCATGTCCGTCCAATACACGTAAGGAGACTCACGATCAAACTTAAACCCTGCGCTTTCCAGCAGACGGTCCGTTTCGTATTCAAAGTCGCTGCGGTAGATCGTTGCGATCTTGGTTGGTTTATTATTGGCGAAGAGAGTTTGTAGTGAATGAATGTTGAATGAGCTGGGTGATAGAATGGCGAGACTGTTGGTTTGATTATCCGGGTAAGCCGCGCTCGTGATGACGATATCGGTTCCGCTTGCAAACAGGAGAATCGCCGTTGTCACACCACAGACCATGCCGTCGATATCTCCGGCCATCAGCGCCGCGCTACGTTCTTCATCATCACTCAGCCCCACCAGTTCCACGTTGAGACCGTGTTTCTCGAACAGTCCCCATCCTTCGGCAAAGGCAAGAGTAGCAGAACTCATGACTGGAGAGAGGCTGATGCGGATCTTGGGCAGCTCATCGGCCGCGGAGAAGAGATTGAACGTACAAGCTAGAAATAGAACAAACAGCAACAGGCGGCGGGCCTGGACCATGATATTCCCCCCTTATCTGTGAACCGTATGGGTCGATTATACTGTGCTTATTGTCGTTGACAAAAGCAGGATCTTGCCACCGCGTGCTTGATGCAGAGTAGGCGATTCGGGATAATTTCTAGTCGACTATCGGTCCCGTCGTCTAGTGGCCTAGGATATCGGGCTCTCATCCCGGCGACAGGGGTTCGAATCCCCTCGGGACCAAAGCTAGTCCTGCCAGTTTGAACAAGGGCTCAGGAAGAGCTGGCGAACTGCCCCCCGAGTTCGAACCTTGCTTGGTGCGCCATCAGCAGGTCGAGCATGCCTATCCTAGACTTGTCAGTAGTCCGGAGGCGAATCAGGAACGGGACTTCGCCACGAAGACACAGATCTTCGTAGAGGGCCGAGTCGCTCATGACCGGCTCGGCAATGGTAATGCGGCTGCTCTCGATCTGGAAATCGGCCGTGCGCGCGCCCGTAAGCGGCGTTCCCTGCTGCGGCTTCAGACCGGTGAGCGCCGCGTAGCGCTGCGCGGCTTCATCCAAGTTATGTACCGAGGCGAATAGATGCTCGATGCCGGTGACGCCATTAGCGTGCGTGCTGTTCTCCGGCGTCGTGGGAATGCGCCATTGGCGCGGCGTGATGTCGGACACTACTGCTGGATAATGCTGGCCAGCGATGGCAACGCCAGTTGAGATCGTCTGCGTACCGTCTGGCAAAACGCGGCCGCCCCTGCGCGGTCCGTCTACCAGATAGCCGGCCTTCTTCAGACCGTCGATGGTTGGCTCAATGTCCGGTACCCCGAGCGCGTAGCCGGCGAAGCCTTCGCCGGCGTTGAAGCAGTAGAGCCAGTGTTCTTCACAGTCCTCGTGCTTGACACGGATCTGGTTCACATCGGTCGGCGATACGAGCTCGATGTACGCGCCATCGGCAAGCGGGATGAGGCAATTGTGCGTATGGCCGCCTGGGTGTGTGCCTCCAATAAGCGATTGAAAACCCAACGCGCCGTAGTCACGCGCAGCCACCTCACGGTCGAGCACGGCAACAATCACATGATCGATGCGAATGCTAGTCATCGCTTTGTGGGCGATTCAGCAGGTAGCTTCGGCACACCTTCGCATCCCGGACCACGTTGCCAACTTCCTGTGCCAGGCGAGTAGACGACCCTCTTCTCGATGTCGCTGACTGCATGGGATCTGAACTCTGTGTGTCCACCCTGTCTCCCGTCGTGATCCGCAAGCCCGAGCATGCCACTGTCCTCCACAACGATTACGGACTCCAGAGAATACGCTTCGCTCTGCATTACGATGTTCTCGACGGTTCCCACATAGCCAAGCGCTGGACGCTGCTGTACAGCGCGCAGAGCACAGTCCCTCTGGCATTGCACGGAAGACATGGTGCGAAATACGAAGCCAGGCGCACAATCGTATTGCCCCCTCTTGACGATGACGGCCTCGTAGCCATTCAACTGATTTGTACCAGCAACACCCATGTCATACTCCTTACAGCATATGGTAGCAGGCAGAAGAACAATCTCAAAGCCAACCGTTCAAACGCACTCTCTGCCCCTGTGGCTAGCCCTCTGTGACCGCTCCACTTCTAGAGTTACTCTAGCCGACCATTGACCCTGCCCCCGTTTTCGGACCAGTCATAATGTCAAAAACCGAGTTTGTGACCCTGCCCCTTACTCAGCACAATCGTACCGAGAACGTTCGGACAACAGCTCTCGATATAGTGGGGGAGAGGGCCTTCTGCGACATAATTTGCTGATCAACATGTCTTGAATTCCCGGACTCACGCAAGTGGCGGTGTACCACGTCAGAATCTGTTAGAGCTCTTGCCTTGGGGAAAACTGACTTTGCGGTACGGAAGATATCACGCGACAGCCAGCAGGCGAGTTCTACAATCCCTCCCCCAGACTACAAAGCATTTTGAGATCTCCTTTGGAGTCAGCGTTTTCAAAGGACGCCTTTCGAGTGAAGAGTCAGCCCTTCGCCAGGATCCGCTACCACACGGTGCTTAGCAGTTATCCCATCAGGCTCTTGTGATGTCCATCACATTGGAGAATAGCGCGCGTGCCGAAAGTTGCTCCGCCCATTGACGCTTGCGACCCGCTCTGTAGTTCCATCCACCATTTGCGTAGAGGTCAAATAGAATGAGTTTTTACCCTATCGTTGAACCAGTTTTCGGCGTGAAGGCCAAGAACAAGTCCTTCTCACCTTGACATTGCATACCCGATTGTATATAATTCGTAATACAATCAGGTGGGGGCTTCAATGCAGAACCAACCTCTTTCCGAGCAGGTCTATCGGCAGCTTAGACATCGTATTCACGAATTGGAATATCTTCCGGGGGAGACGCTTGTCGAGGCTCGGCTCTCTGAGGAGCTGAAAACGAGCCGGACTCCCATTAGAGAGGCCTTCCGGCGCTTGCAGAGTGAAGGACTCATCGAGCATCGGCCTGGATCTTCCTTTCGCGTTGCCAAAGTGACTCAGGCTCAAGCCCTGGAAGCTCTTCGAATTCGCTGTGCTCTCGAGCCCTTGGGAGCAGAGCTGGCTGCGTCTCGTGTGACATCTCACGAGATCGAACATGCAGAGGCACTTCTTTCAGAGCGGGAATCCTACATTGCTTCCAAACGCCCCGCAAGCTACTCGGCAAGAGACTACCTGCAAGTACAGAGGATGGGGCAGGCTTTTCACAACGTTGTTCTTGATGCAGCCAAGTCGCCTCTATTGTCATTTA
>CAZDDA010000238.1:0-4529 GCA_964504085.1 uncultured Thermotogae bacterium
GACCAAGTTGGATGGAACGGCAAAAGGGGGCGTGGTCCTCGCGATTTGGGATGCACTGAACGTTCCACTGATGTACATTGGAATAGGAGAGCGCAAGGAAGATCTGCACGAGTTCTCGTCCGAGCAGTTCGTAGAGGCGTTGTTTTCAGGATAATATTTGGCTTTCAAACCTTACGGAGGTGCAATACGTGAAGTACGTCTATTTCTTCAGCAAAGGGGAAAGCGAAGGGAACGCATCGATGAAGGAACTTCTCGGCGGCAAGGGTGCAAACCTCGCTGAGATGGCCGGATTGGGGATCCCTGTCCCTCCGGGGTTTACCCTCTCCACCGAAGTCTGCCGCTACTACGAGGAACACGACGGAACCTACCCGGAGGGGCTGGAAGCGGAAGTAGAGTCAAGTCTACACAGGCTTGAGGAAGCGACCGGGATGCGGTTTGGCGATCCTGAGGAACCGCTTCTGGTCTCGGTTCGCTCCGGGGCTGCGGTCTCCATGCCTGGGATGATGGACACGGTGCTCAATCTGGGGCTGACTGACAAGACCGTGGCCGGGCTCATTGCGCGTGGGGGAAACGAACGCTTCGCATACGATTCTTACCGCCGACTGGTGCAGATGTACGGGGACGTCGTGCTTGGATTGAAGCCTCAGTCCGAGGCCGAGATTGACCCGTTCGAGGAGATCCTCGAGGGGCTGAAGGAGCGCAAGGGTGTGAAGTTGGATACGGAGCTGGATGCCGCCGACCTGAAGGAACTGGTCAAGCGCTTTCAAACGGCGATCAAGGATCGGCTCGCCGTCGATTTCCCTCAGGACCCAACGGAGCAATTGTGGGGAGCGATCACTGCTGTCTTTCAATCGTGGAACAATTCACGAGCGATCAAGTATCGCCAGCTGAATCGGATCCGTGGATTGATCGGCACGGCAGTCAATGTGCAGGCGATGGTATTCGGCAACATGGGCGAGCGCTGTGGAACGGGGGTGGCATTCACGCGCAATCCATCGACGGGGGAGAACGCATTTTACGGCGAGTACTTGATGAACGCCCAGGGCGAGGACGTGGTTGCGGGGATCCGCACGCCGCAGCCGATTGAGACCCTAAATGACGTTCTGCCAAAGGCGTATGAGGAACTCCTCTCCATTCGCGAGACGCTCGAGCAGCACTACCGCGACATGCAGGACATCGAGTTCACCATTCAGGATGACCGACTGTACATGCTGCAGACGCGTACCGGAAAGCGGACTGCCGCAGCTTCGGTGCGCATTGCCGTAGAGATGGCCGAAGATGGAACAATCAGCAAACAAGAGGCGATCGGCCGGGTCGCTCCCGAGCAGATCGATCAGCTTCTTCATCCCACCTTCGACCCGAAGGAGGAGGAGAAGGCGCACCCGTTGACGCGGGGTCTGCCGGCGAGCCCGGGGGCGGCAACCGGGGCTGTCGTCTTCTCGGCGGAGGCGGCTGAGCAAGCAGCGAACGAGGGGAGGAAGGTCATTCTTGTGCGTATCGAAACCTCCCCGGAGGACATCGGGGGGATGAACGCTGCAGAGGGCATCCTCACCGCCCGTGGCGGGATGACAAGCCACGCTGCCGTCGTTGCCCGCGGCATGGGCAAATGCTGCGTTGCTGGCGCCGGAGATCTTACCATCGATTACGCCAAGAAGGAATTCTCTGTACAGGGGCAGGTCGTGAAAGAGGGCGAAGCGATCAGCCTGAATGGGTCATCCGGTACCGTCTATCGGGGAGAGATTCCTACGGTCGAACCGGAGTTGTCCGGCAACTTCGGCACTCTGCTTTCCTGGGCCGACGAAATCAGGACCCTGAAGGTCCGCACCAACGCCGATACCCCTCACGACGCAGCCACGGCAGTCCGCTTTGGAGCTGAAGGGATCGGCCTCACCCGCACCGAGCACATGTTCTTCGAAGGCGACCGGATCATCGCCATGCGCGAGATGATTCTCGCTGAGGACGAGACCGGCCGACGCGAGGCGCTCAACAAGCTCCTGCCGATGCAGCGCAGCGACTTTGAGGGGATCTTCAAGGCGATGGACGGCCGACCGGTCACCATCCGACTGCTCGATCCCCCGCTGCACGAGTTCCTTCCGCATGATGAAGCTGGCCAACAGGAAGTGGCTGAGGTTATGGGAATCCCCGCAAAACAGGTCCGGGAAAAGGTCGCCGCTCTACACGAATTCAACCCAATGCTCGGCCACCGCGGCTGTCGCCTCGGCATCAGCTACCCCGAGATCTCGGAGACGCAGGTGCGCGCGATCATCGAGGCGGCGTGCAACGTCTACACCGAGGGCGTGGCCGTACATCCTGAGATCATGATTCCGCTGGTGGGGCACGTGAAGGAGCTTGCGCTCCAGCGAGAGATCGCCGAGAGGATTGCCGAGGAGGTGCTTCGCGAGAAGGGGCTCACCAAGTCCGATGTTCCCTACCTCATTGGAACGATGATCGAGGTGCCGCGGGCCGCGATCACCGCTGACGAGGTGGCGACCGAGGCGGAGTTCTTCAGCTTCGGCACCAACGATCTCACTCAGATGGGGTGTGGGTTCTCCCGCGACGATGCGGGAAAGTTTCTCAAGGAGTACGTAGAAAAAGGAATCTACAAAGACGATCCGTTCCAGGTGCTCGACCAGCCTGGCGTCGGGAAGCTCGTGGTGATGGCGTGTGAACTCGGCAGAAAAACCCGTCCCGACATCAAGCTTGGCATCTGCGGCGAACACGGCGGTGAACCCTCTTCGATCCATTTCTGTCATCGGGTGGGGCTGAACTACGTCAGTTGTAGTCCGTATCGCGTACCGATCGCGCGACTGGCCGCGGCACAGGCGGCGCTGGAGGAGTAGCACGACGACAGCGATGCGAGTTGAGGCCAGGCACAGCTTGCCTCCTCTTTCCCTATCCGGTAATCGTTCGAATCAGCAGAGTGAGGCCGAGGCAGAGGCCGCAGGCGATCGCAGGGGTACCGAGCCAACCGCACAATACCGTGAGAAGTACCCGCGTGTTGATCGTCTTTGTTCCTTTGACGAGCCCAATTCCCAGTACTGCCCCCACAACCGCCTGTGAGGCTGAGACAGGAACACCCAACATCGCATATACGTGTAGGGTTATCGCCTCCCCACAGATCACCGCCAGGGCGGCAAACGGGTCGAGCAAGACCAGACGGCTTCCTACGGTGCGGATCACGTTCTTGCTGAAAGTCAGTATCCCCAGAGCAATTGCAGCGGCCCCAAGCAAGGCAGCAGCCGCAGTCGATAGAACTCCGGCCCCTACGTAAACCCCTGTGACGTTGGCCACGTTGTTCGCGCCAAGGGAGTACGCGCTGTAGCACGTCGCCAACACAAGACCCCATCGGACCAGCCGATCGTGCGTAGCAAAGCGGCCAATCGCTGCCGCCGGGAACGAAGTAGCCAGCTTGTAGGGCAAAAAAGCGGCAATGAGTCCACCAAGGGGGGTTAAGACCCAGGAGAGGAAGATCTTATACAGGGGTTGGAGATTCATCCCTCCACCAACCAGGCTTGCTCCGATGATCGCCCCCACGGTTGCTTGCGTACTGGAGATGGGAAGTCCCAACAGGGTCATGAGCGCGACGGTAGTTGCCGCTGCCAACATGATGGTGAAGCTGGAAAGTAGAGTCTGAGGTCCAATTGCTGCGTACGTGACGAAGCCCCGGCTGCCGATGAAGACGGCGCCAAGGATGACAAAGATCGAGGACAGCCCTGCCGCCGTCCAAAACCGAAGCGACCGGCTCGTTACCGCCGGGCCGAACAGATTGGCCGCATCGTTTGAACCAACGGCCCACCCCATGAATATACCCGCGATCAGCGCCCACATTTTTTCGCTTCTATTTAGCAATACATAGTATTTTGTTGAGAATGTAATCTATAACGTAGAAACATCCACGTGTCAAGAAACAGGATGGAATCGTTGTGAACCAGCGTATGGGCCGATATATTGTGGCCGTGCCATCGGGAAAGACTCATCTGAAAATCGAGGTGACGGTATGGGCGGCGTGTGTTGTTGGGTCTGTGTTCCTCCAGACGAAGGGCGCGCTGTCGTGGAGAACGGCAGGGAGTTTTCTCTCTTCCTATCTGTTTTCCAGCCTTTTCCTGAGTCCAGATCTTGATCTTGCACAAAGTCGCGCTTCCCGACGGTGGGGAATCGGCCGCATCGTATGGTTCCCTTATGCGACACTGTGCCGCCACCGGCGGTTGTCGCATCATCTTCTTTTTGGGCCCCTGACGCGAATTGGGTACTTGGGCGGGATTGTGCTTGGTCTTTTGTTCGGCGTTGCGTTCCTTACCGGACACTCGGTGTCCTTCTCTCGGCCGTCGTGGCAGATTGTTGCTGCAATTCTTTCCGGTCTCTATCTTCCTAACCAGATCCACACTCTCGTCGATCGGATCTCGTCATTCAGCCGTCGGCAAGTCCGCAAGCGCTTGTGAGCCCCGCGGCCACCCCCGATAATGATCCCTGTGAAAGAATGGACGCTCTATGTCATCATCTCGATCACCCTGGTTGGCCTGATCGTTCTC
>CAZDDA010000239.1:0-3012 GCA_964504085.1 uncultured Thermotogae bacterium
GGGCCGCTCTATCAAACATCGTCCAGACAACGTACTCGAGCCGCCTCTTTACTAAGAAAAAGAAACCAAACAAGAAAGACAGCGATTCAAAATGACAGCTCTCCACCTTCGCAAAACCAACAGCAAAAACTCTTTCCCTCGCGTCGTCGAATGGATTTGTACCTTCGACGACACCACCGGCATCTGCACCTCCTGCACGACCATCGAGGGCGAGTCGTCGCCAGCCTTCATCGGCAAGCACCTCGAGTTCATCGACCACTGGCTCAACGCCGGTAAGGTCGACGGCGTCGCCTATCACGAAATCGTCGACAATCTGTCGACGGACTAAACAAAACAACTACAATAATCCACGGAGGCATCCCATGGGTAAAAAGTCCAAACGGGTCGAAGAAAAAATCGAGCTTTACAAGCATCCCATTGGCCAGGAGATGGGACTCATCAACCTGGTCGTTCCTTCACCTCCAGATCCTGACGATGACGAACAAGTCACTCTGATCCTAACCAGCGAATACTCCATCGACGAAGGCGTCGTCTTCACCGTCGAGGTATACCGCGATATTTACGAAGAGATGTGCTCTGACTACGAGGTCGAAACGCTTGAAGGTTGTATCCTTTCAACTTTTGGCGAAGAAATTCGTGTTGAAGAAGTCCCCGAGGAGCCGCCCTTCCAGATTCCTGAGCAACCCAAGGGCAAGCACAACCTGCGCGTCCTGATGACGCCCAATATGTGGACCCATCCCTGGGGACGCTGCTGCTGCGTCAAGCGCGGCGACGAGCACTTCGCCGTGACCCGTGAGACCATTGCCAAGGGCGACGTTCCGTTCTGGAACAGTCAGTACACTCCCTACGAACTCGATATGATCGATGCCGCGATGGACCCCGAGCACAAAGCGATGCACGTCCTGCTCGACAGCGACCTCATTTGCGGACGTTGTGGGCACAACATCTGGACTGTCTTCCCCGAAGACGTACCCGATGAGCTTCCAGAACCACCTGAATACATTGAGGTTGATGATCCCCTTGTCGATGATCGCCAGGCCCTCGAAGAAATTATGTGGGCCTCGAAACGAGAAGCATGGGAGATCTTCTACGAAGACGAGCACAACAATGCGCTTATCAAAAAAAGCGGTCTCGCGGTCGAGCGAGCGAACAACCGCAAGCGCTATAGCCAAGAGAAAAAGTTCGAGCCCTTCAACAGAGCACACGGCCTGGGACGAAATATCTACACGATCAAGCAGGCTTTCTATGCCGCCTTGGGAAACACCAGAACAGGCACCTGGGCTGACTTCGATCTCAAAATGCTCCGTATGATCAAAGGTCTCGAAGAGGTCGATCTCCCCGCCGAAATCATCGACATGGTCCATCTTGACGATGAAAATGAGCAGCAAAACCTTCAGGAAAAGGTCGAACAGCGAGCGACCAAAGCCACTGTCGACGAGGAGGCCACTATTCTTCATTTCATGCTCGACGACGAAGCTATTCGAGACGATGACGAAGAAGATGATGATAGCGACGGCATTCCGCTTGACTTCGACGATGACGACGATATGCCTGAAGTAAGGGAGCCTGTTCGCCAGGTCGACCCACGACCCAAGGCTGTTCCTCGAGTTCAAAAACCGAAAAAGCAGACCAAGCGACCGACGGTCAAAAAGCGCGTCACCACGACGATGAACAAAACCGACACTTCTTCGACAACGAACAGGAAAAAGGAGGCGAAGTCCAACCTGATCGCCGCCTGCAACCAGCTTCAGTCTGCGCTCGCCTCCTTCGTCCAGGTGCTGGAGGAAGACGAGGAGGACGACGGCTCGTCAAACGGAGGAGCGCAGAGGGCGGGAGGGTAGAATGGCCTACCTCGCCAAGCTGCAGAAAGGGCAGTCTCTCTCTCGAGAGGCTGCCTTTTCTGCGGTGACCCAACCGCAAACGCTCAAGGACAATCCCGAATACGAATGGATCTACGACGGTCAGAAGCTGGGGGAGGACTTCCCCATGTGGCAGGATGCCTACAGAGCACTTGTCAGTCGGATTTCACACAAAGTTGGTATTCCAGCGGGTTACGTCGCGCAGCGCGAGTCGGCGCCGAGCCCAAATACTCTTCGCCGTCTGTACGGCCCTGGGGTCTACAAAGTCGAGATCCGCGGACCCATGATGGATAAGAACGGCGTCAAGAAACGCTACGGCAAGCTCGCCCTCTATACCGTTGTCATTCCATTCGAGGAGAAATACCCAAACCAGACTCAGACCTGCGCTCACTGCAAATACTTCCGGGCGGATAAAAAAATCTGCCTGAAACACAAATGGATGATGACGCCCGATCAGGTTTGCGGCCACTGGGAGGAAATAATGAAGAAGAAACCATATATTTCAGCAGGCGCTGGCTTGGCTGGCGACATCGGCTCAATGGACGACGTTGTTTTCAATAACGCTCCACCTATTGAAAAAACTTACCTAAACAGCAAAGACACCAAATACTTCCTCGACGGCCCAAAGATTCAAGACGTTGGTACGTCGCCGAAAGAACCTTTGGTTGAACGCACAGAACCCCTCAAACCATCACCACCACCTGACCAGTACGACTTCATCCGTGCTCTTTCACGAAAGATCGATACCGAAAGCGAGGACTGATGCAGATAAAAATCAAACCCCGTGACTATCAACAAGAGGCGCTCGACGCCCTGGAGAAAGGTCGTCGCAAAGGGAGTCAGCGACAACTCGTTGCGCTCCCGACTGGCGCTGGCAAAACCATCGTCGGGGCTCTCGACATCAAGCGCGTTGTCGAGCAGACCGGCAAAGGCGCCATTTTTATGGCTCATCGCGATGAGCTAATCACCCAACCAGCTAAAAAGATTCCACTTGTCTGGCCCGAAGCGACCATCGGTCGTGTCAAAGCCAAGGACAACGAGCTTGGCCGACAGGTAACCGTGGCCAGCGTCCAGACGATTCACAGGGATAAGCGACTCGCCCAGATCGTCGAAGCTCTCCTTGATCATGCAGATGTGATCCACGACCTCGGCG
>CAZDDA010000239.1:3022-4526 GCA_964504085.1 uncultured Thermotogae bacterium
GAAGCTCAAGAGTACAGCCTGCTCTACGTCGACGAGGCTCACCATGCCACCGCCGACAGTTACCGCAAGGTCATCGACACCCTGTGCGCTGCCAACCCCGACATGGTTGTCGTCGGCCTGACTGCGACCCCTGTTCGCTCCGACGCAACCCGTATGAATAAAGTATTCAGCGATGTTACGTTCCACAAATCGATGCTGGACCTTATCGAGGCAGGCTACCTCTCCGACCTACAACTACGCCAGGTCCCGCTCAAGGTTTCCATCGACGGAATTCCGAAAAAGGGTGGAGATCTCAAGGCTTCCGAGGTACGCCGTGTTATGATCCGCGAGGACATCATGGCCTCGATGGTCGATGCGTGGAAAGCTCACGCTGCACCGCGTCGAACAATCGTCTTTGCTGTCGACGTGGCACACGCCAATCACCTCGCCAGCATCTTCAACGCCCGAGGTGTCAAGGCGACGAGCATCTACGGCGACCTCGACACCGATGAGAGACGCAAGCGCCTGGCTGCCTTTCAGGCCGGTGAAGTCGACGTCATCGTCAATTGCATGATTCTCTGTCTCGACGCCGAAACAGAGTTGCTCACTGATCGTGGTTGGACTTCCATGGAGGAAATGTCCTTCGAGCACAACGTCGCCAACTACGACCCCGCCTCTGGCGAGGTAACCTTCGAGCAACCGCTTGACATCGTGAGGAGACCCAGGCAGCCCGACGAACGCATGGTCACTCTCGAAACCAACCGGCGCAGCATTCGTGTTACCGAAGGACACCGAATGCTCTACCGAACCAGCGCCACCGGAGCATGGCGCAAAAAGTCAGCGCTCGAGCTTGTTGGAAAAGCAGTACAGCTTCCCGTTTCGACAGTCGCGCATCCTCACGACATCTGCACCGAGCAAGAGCCCGAGCTGTCCGATGCCCAGAAACGGCGACGCATTTCGGCTGGAGCATACAACCTTCGTAAAAACAATGGCTTTAACTATGAAGAATCATTCGTTGAGACAAAAAACCGCCTCGAGCGTCGACTTTCTTTGAAACACGCATCGCCCTCAGAGCTTACCCTCGATGAATGTCAGCTTATCGGCTTCTGGATCGGTGACGGTGGTGTTGGTCATCTCCAAAGCGGTGGAGTCGAGTACAAGCTGATCCAAAGGCACAGCCTTCCCGCCATCATCGAGTGGGTTGACAACCTGCTCAAAAAGCTCGACCTGGACTTCGTTCGACGAGAAAAGGAGTTTCACGTCTCGTGGTCCCTGCCAAGAGGGACTGGGAGTGGTCCGCAGGAACGAAAGGGCCTCTATCGTATCGAGCCCTACCTGGACAAATCACTGCCCGACATTTTCTGGGGCCTTGACGAAGAACAGTTCGACGCCTTCTTGCACGGTCTGTGGCTTGCCGATGGCAACCACGGCCCAGAAGGACAGGTCAAAAAAACCCGTGGCGGCCACAAAATGGTTACCGTCCACCAAGCAGGATCTTGCTTTCTTTCAAAACTTCAAGCACTCG
>CAZDDA010000240.1:0-4511 GCA_964504085.1 uncultured Thermotogae bacterium
AGACGTGTGGTTGAATGTCCTCGATGAAAACGCCAACGTCACGCTGTGGAACAAAGCAGCAGAGAGGATCAGCGGCTATTCGCGCGATGAGGTCATCGGTCACGGCAAGATTTGGGAGTGGCTGTACCCGGATGAACCATATCACAGGAAAGTGAGAGAGGAGGTAACCGGTTTTCTCAGGAGAGACGGCGGGACGAAGAGCCGGGAGTGGACTATACGCACCAAGAACGGCCAGGCTCGAATCGTCTCATTCGGTTCACGTAATCTCATCGATAAGGAGGGTCATTTTGTCGGGGTCATCTCACTCGGTCGCGACATCACCGAGAAGATGACGGCAGAAGCAGAGCTACGGATAAAGGACAGTGCCGTGACCTCCTCTATCAATGCAATCGCTCTCGCGGATTTGGATGGCACACTGACATACGTTAATCCAGCCTTCCTGCGGCTATGGCAATATAATGATTATACAGAGGTCATAGGTAGATCTGTTCTGGAATTCTGGCAATCGAGAAGAAGAGCCGCAGAAATAGTGGAGACATTGCACCAAGGAAATGCCTGGGTCGGCGAGCTGGTGGCCAAGAAGAAGGATGGCTCTCAGTTCGTCGTCCAGTTATCGGAGAACATGGTTACAGACAATACGGGTCGACCCGTCTGTATGATGGGTTCGTTTGTCGACGTCACCGAACGCAAAGAGGCGGAAGAGAAGCTTAAGAGGTTGAACGAAATGCAAAAACGAGTGATCACGGTCGTATCCCACGAGCTGAACACGCCGTTGACATCGATCAAGGGTTACGCGGACCTCCTGCGCGACGGCCATTTTGGTCCCATCTCCCCGAAGCAACGCGAGATCCTGGATGGCATCATGCGAAACAGCGAACGACTGACCGGGCTAGTCGATGCGTTTCTCGACCTCGAAAAGATCGAGGCAAGAACACGACAGTTGGAACACAGCAGGTTCCCTCTTGAAGAGCTATTGGTGGATATCAACGAGATGTACCAACTCACTGCGCGAGAAAACGGGCTGCAACTGAAAGCGGACCTTGAGAGGGAGTTGATGGTAGACGCAGACCGTGCCGAATTGGCTCAGGTCTTTTCCAATCTCATATCCAACGCTCTCAAGTTCTCCAACTCCGGAACGGTGAACATCAAGGCGCAACGCAACGCAAATCAGGTGGTGGTCAAAATCACAGACCAAGGACCGGGCATCCCGGCACAAGATGTCCCGCTCATCTTCGATGAGTTCTACCAAGTACAGCACGCGTCGTTGGGAAAACGACCCCAGGGAATAGGCCTGGGCTTGCCGATTGCCAAGAGGCTCGTGGAAGCCCATCATGGAACCATCGGCGTGGAATCACAGATCGGCAAAGGAAGCACGTTCACCGTGACCTTCCCGCTGACAGAAAAGCAAGCACCCAAGGGTTAATTGAACAAGACGGCCAAGTGAGTTGTCCGGAAGAAAAGCAATCCAAACATGCTGCAGTTGGCGCCTCGGTTTGCAGGCAACTGGGCTCTTCTCTCTGTCAGTCAACCTTCGGCCTGTCCACGCAGTTCTGTGATGCCAAGGAGGGGACAACGTGCCGGGCAGCCCTTTCCCTTGGAAAGCTGCCGGGCTACAATGGTGTGTATCTTTTTGGCGCCCAAAGGAGGTATGGATGGCTTTCGTATCAAAGAAGGATCTTGTCGAAAAGGTGCGTCCCCTTGCCGAACAATTGGCTCGCCTACAGGATGAGCTTGAATCCCTCCTCGATCAGCTAGGAGACCTGGCGGACGACCTAGAGGACGCCCTGGACGAAGCGGAGGACTAAGCCCCGCAGAAAAGGCCGCCGTTTTCCGATCGGAAAGCCTCTATGAGGCGGTGTCCTCTTACATTGCAGATCCTGTATGGGGTTTTCCTTGTCCCCAGGGCGAGCATTTCCGGGGTGGCTATGGCCGATTCTTCAGTCTTGCCAATTGGAGCGGCACTGCCAACCTGAAACCAGGACCGGAACCAGGAAGGGGTGCGTTTTGCCGGCTGCAAAAGACAGGACTATACGGTTTGCCGGAACGATTGAGTCGATCACTTCCTTGCCACTATCTATGTTCTGTGTGTTGAAAGGCGCGACAGTGAGACTCTCTGGAACGCACATCTGTCCCAGAGCAGGATTGCTTCCTTCGAGTCCAGGGACTATCGGCACGGCGGATCAATCCTCGACCCTACAGCAGGGCGCTATCGGATACAAATCGATCCCGTGGGAAAGGACCTCCTCGATGTGACCACAACGAATGGCCAATATCACAGTCACAAGGAATGACGAATGTCCATTCGAGGTCGCACGATCGTCTCTTTTTGCAGGCTTCCCGCCCGTATTCTCTGGGTAGAGAATACAGGATGCTGACAAGGATGAACCGAACAACAATACAATCTACAAGACCTTCTGCTGAGAGTCCAGTAGCTCTGCCTCTGTACGGCGGAACTGTAGCTGAAACAGATCTGCTTTCTTACCTGCGCCAATTGGAACGACTGGCTTTTCGTGATCACTTGACCCAGCTTCCTAACCGTTGTGCAATCGACTTTGCCATAAGTCAACAGTTCTCAACATTTCACCGTTACGGGGTCCCGTTCAGCGTTCTTCTCGCTGACTTAGACGACTTCAAATGTGTCAATGATCGCCACGGCCACCCTGCTGGAGACCGGGTCTTGCAGTTCGTCGCTGAATCCCTGAGAAAGTGCATTCGGGAAGCCGATTTCCCTGGCCGATGGGGAGGTGAGGAGTTCATGGTAATTGCCCCGTTCACCGACGAATTGGGTCTCCCAACCCTGGCTGAAAGGATTCGGACACAAATCGCCGAGACACAGGTCCGGTTTAACCACTCGGTTGTACGAATCACAACATCCATCGGCGCCACAGCGTGCCGACAGAACGATGATGCCCACTCCCTCATCGAACGTGTCGACGTCCTTCTCTACAAGTGCAAGTCCTGCGGAAAGAATCGGATTGCCTGCGAGTAGCTAGGTCTATGCTTCCCGAATTCTAACGACGGCATTGCCATCACGCGGAATGTTGGCAGGCCACTCATCTCCCTCCGCTTCAGGGATTGTTACCAAAAGACCAACCTCGCTCCCGCCGCCAACCTCTGTGACCGGTTGGTGGTTAACCTCCAGAGACTCAACCGTCTGCTCGATGTACGTGTGTGGACCCTTGATGCAAATTTTATCGCCAACCTTGAGCGTTTGACCTGAATGAATCTTCACCGCCGCCACGCAAATCTTGCGGAAGAAATCACTGATCACCCCGATCTCAATTTCCTCCCGCGCCACAGGCACCACCCCCTTTTATGCAAATGGAATCTCCAATTGCCGGATCGTCTATCACCCTATGTGAAGAGGGTAGTTAAGTCAACACACGCTACGGAAGAAGCAACGACGTAGAAACAGAAACTGGGCGAAGCAGGGCTCGAACCTGCGACCTTTCGGATGTGACCCGAACGCTCTCCCAACTGAGCTATTCGCCCAAGGCACCAGCTATTTTGCTGGTGTACTTTTTAGATTCTAGTGACGTGCCAGCAGCAAATCAAGCATTAAACTCCGCATTCTCCAACATTCCAGCCAGACTCTCTCCTTCCCGCTTGCGGGTGATCTCCACCAACCCCAGTCCTGTGACGTCGATAAAGTCGGCCGACACTCGGTCTTTCTTTAGTTCGACGTTGAGCCGTTCCACAACTCGTTGCATATAACTCGGGTTCTCCATGTCAACAAGATCGATGATGATAATGCCGCTGATCTGCCGGAGGCGTAGCTGGCGCGTTATCTCCGTTACCGCCTCTAGGTTCGCATTAAGGATCGCTGCCTGTTGGCTGCGGTGTCGAACGTCTCCACCGGTGTTCACATCTATAGCCGTGAGGGCTTCTGCTTCATCGATCACCAGAAAACCTCCGCCGGCAAGATCAACTCTGCGAGAGAGAGTCTCTTGAATTTGCTCCTCTACATGGTAGCGCTCGAACAGCGTGCTCTTTCCCTGGTGCACGCGGATTCTATCTCGATAGCTCTCCATGTGCATGTACTCGAGGAATGAGAGGATCTTTTCCTTAAAGAATGGTGAATCGACGATCACTTCCTGTACTTCGGGGAGCAATCTGTCGCGGAGAATTGTCTGAACGAGTCCAAGCGCCTTATACAGAAGTTGGGGGGAGGCAGCGCTACGCGCTGCAGCCTCGATCCCATTCCACGTCTCTGCAAGAAAGCGATAGTCACGTTCCAGATCTTCCCGGTCGGCCCACTGGGCAGCAGTACGAACGATCATTCCCTCACCGTCTTTCTTGAGTTCGCGAGCAATCCGGCGCAAACGGCGCTGTACCCGAATGCTTCCTATGCGACGAGACACCCCGAGACGATCCTCAGTTGGGAGGAGAATCCAAAACCGCCCTGGGAGGCTGATCTTAGTCGTCGCCTGAGGGTTCTTCGACCCGATCTCAGCCCGTCTTATTTGCAGGATCAGGCTCTGTCCCGGGCGAAGATCCTTATTGATCGGAGC
>CAZDDA010000241.1:0-4506 GCA_964504085.1 uncultured Thermotogae bacterium
AAACCTTCGTCTTGCTACGGTGGAATCGGAGGAACCGCTCGATCCATTCAACGTAAGCCTCCTCCGTTCGGAAGGAGTAGTGCTTGGTTCGACACACTTGCGCGCTTGTTCGATGAGCTTCGTGGTGGTAGGATGACACATGAGAGCACGCGTGTCAATATGTAGTGTCATGCAACAAACGACAAAAGAGGAGAAATGCTGTACAACATTTCTGGAAACCGCTTGGACATATGCCTTGCTAGCACACCAATCATGTCTATGCCAAGGAAGAGAGGATTGTTGGTATAAGAAGCATGATAGAAAAGCAGTTTGACATACCACTTATAGCCAACCTAGCTCTTCGGGAGAAGCAGATCCAGCAGAATTACCGCCCTATCATTGCTGTGCATAAGTGGTTTGCCCGGCGGCCAGGGACTCTGTTTCGTGGCTTGCTTCTGTCCGAATTCTCAGACCAGCCACTGCGTCAAGCATTCTACAAGCCGAACAACTGCTCAGGACTGCATGTCGCAGACCCATTCATGGGAGGGGGGACACCGATTCTTGAGGCCAACCGTATTGGATGCGATGTCACGGGGTTTGACATAAACCCGATGTCCTACTGGATCGTTAGACAGGAGATAGAACATCTTGACCTTGACGTCTATGCGAAAACAACCGAGTCTCTACGCCAAACCCTTGAAGATGAAATTGGCCACTTGTACCGAACGCGTTGTCTCATTTGTGGCTCAGAAGAAGCGCGCGTGAAGTACTTCCTTTGGGTGAAAGTGAAGCACTGCCAGGCATGCGGAGAAGAGATAGACTTGTTCCCTGGATATCTCGTTGCCGCTGATTCTAGGCATCCGAAGAACGTGTTTGTGTGCCCCACCTGCGGTGAGTTAACGGAGGTCGATGAAAGGAGTCATCCAGGGAAGTGCAGTTATTGCTCCAAGCGCTTGGTTCTCGACGGACCGGCGAAGCGCAGTCATTGCGTTTGCCCTGCATGCGGAACCGACAACATGTTCCCTAAGGACAAGCTCGGCCCGCCACGTCATCGCCTTTTCGTCATCGAGTACTACTGCGCAAACTGCAAGCCCGCCCATACTGGAAGGTTTTTCAAGAAGCCTGACTCCCAGGACATCGAAAGGGTCGCTCAGGCAGAAAGGAGATGGACAAGAATGCGTCCGAGGTATGTTCCTGACGCCGAGATACCTAGCGGTGACGAAAGCAATCGGCTGCACCGTTGGGGCTACAAGCGCTACCGGGAAATGTTCAACTCTCGCCAGCTTCTTGGCCTGGAACTCTCCGCGCGTAGCATAGTCAGAACAGAAAACGAACGAGTGCGAAATGCACTTGCAACCAACCTCTCCGATCTGCTCCGCTACCAGAACATGTTGTGTCGGTATGACACGTGGGCGTTGAAATCACTTGACATTTTCTCTGTGCATGGCTTTCCAGTAGGATTAATTCAGTGCGAATCGAATCTGTTAGGAATTGTGCAGCCTGATCGATCCATGTGCGTTGGTAGTGGTGGGTGGGCCAACATTATCGCGAAATTCAGGAAGGCAAAGGTATATTGTGACAATCCGTTCGAAGTGATGCATCAAGGACGTAAAAAGAAAGTGATCCCAACAAGAGGAGAATGGATCGGAGACTATCGCAATGGTTCTGGTTCCGGCCGGATACGCGCGGTCAATATCTCATGCCAAGACGCCGCAACATCCGAGCTTCCAGATGCGACATTGGATGCCGTGTTTACTGATCCTCCCTATTTTGGCAATGTCCAGTATGCTGAACTTATGGACTTTTGCTATGTCTGGCTTCGTCGATTGATCGGTCAGACGATCCAGGAGTTCAGTGTCGACTCAACTCGGCATCCTGATGAGTTGACTGGCAACGTGGACATGGGCCGTGGCCTGCCTCATTTCACGGAAGGGCTTTCCGCTGTCTTTCAGCGCATGTCGAAAGCCCTGAAACCTGGCGCACCACTTGCATTCACATACCATCACAACACAATCGAGGCGTACCATCCTGTAGCTGTCGCGGTGCTTGATGCAGGACTAACCTGTTCGGCCTCGCTTCCTTGTCCGGCGGAAATGGGCGCATCCATACACATAAACAAAACAGGATCCTCCATCATCGACACCGTCTTTGTTTGCCGCTTAACAGGAGCAATGCAGAGAAAGTGGCTGGCGGACTCTCCAGATGAAGTCGCCAAGATCGTAGAGGAGGATCTCTCCCACCTCAGGGCCGGGAATGTCAAGCCGACGCCTGGTGACATCAGATGCATCACGTACGGGCATCTGATTCGTCTCGCGATTTGGTCTTTGCGACTCGGGTGGAACAAGAACGAACCAACGACATCACGCGTCGCGAAAGTGTCGGATTGGCTCCAACGCTTCGGAGGATGGGCCGAAGTAGAGAAGTTCATGGAGTACGATAGAGTAGCAAAGGCAGAGGATATGCCTTTGTTCGCTGTGCGCGAAAGCGTTGCAGAATATGGAGCCGAAAATGCCGACGTTTCCTTTTGAAGTTACCCTGGAGAAGATTCTCCAGGACCCTGAAGGCTATGTTGATGCAGTATTTTCATGCCTGGAGTCGGAATTCCTTGTCATGCCCAAGGGGGAGGGTTTTGTTGAGTATCCTGTCTTCGAGCATGGATACGAAGCCCTAAAGACTGCAACCGGGGGCTTTTCACAACTCGATCCAGACAAAGTATTGCCGGTGACGGTTTCTGAACCAATCTCGATTGTAGTTCTACGTTCGATGCTTGGTTTCACACCTCCGGAGTGGGGCTATATCACAACACAGAGAACCGGCGTATCGGTTACCCAGGGCTTCGTGCGCTCGCTGGACCGAAAAGTGCGTATGGCTCCGGAAACGGAACTCAACACCAACAGCGTTATGAAGGAACGGCTCGATGCCATGGTTCAAACAGCGTGCCAGTTGCTGTTGTCCGGTGTCCCCGAAGTGGGCGACAACCAGTTGCATCGCTTGGACAAGGCCGATACGAGACAGGGCACTGATAGCATCAAGAATCTGTCCGGGATAGGCGTTCCCTACGCCATGCTGCTGTACGAACGATTCCTCGGAAGACCCTTTGCCGGACATCGAGACTCCGTAAGCGAACTCATTGGAGCCAGCTTGGAATCAGCAATTGAGGATGTTCTCGCTAAGGCAAGGATCAGTTTCCGCAAGACCAAACGCGCGGAACGAATCGAGGGCTTCGATCAGACGCCGGACTTCATTATTCCAAGCGAGTTCAATCCACAAGTCATCATTGAAGCGAAGATCACTGAAGATGACGGTACAGCCCGCGACAAGGTAACGCGAATCCAACATCTCGGCGAGTTGAGCCTTGCTGGTCGCTCCGAAAGCAACCCCAAGTACGAGGTCATCGCTTGTATCGGGGGCCGTGGCTTCGGAGTCCGCCGGGAAGACATGAAGAAACTGATCATTGCGACCAGGGGCAAAGTGTTTACAGCAAAGACGCTAGACCGCCTTGTGGAGTGTACCAGGCTAAAGGAGTTCAGGACGCAAGAGCAGCAATACTTAAGGTGAGGTCTTGTTTCTTGGCTTGGTGAAGGCAATAGATGAATCGAGTCCCTGGCAATCCGTATATAGCAGGGGATCTTCGGGTCTTGCAATCAAACATCGACCTTCTTGCGCAAGCTTTTACAACAAAATTACTTTAATGAGAATTCCGGGGACATAGTACGAATTCGCATCGTGCTGTCTCCGAAATGAGCATTGCGTCCCCGGGATCCTGCAGCAGGTGGGGGGTAAAGATAAGGAGGAATCCTCATGAAGATACCGCAGGTTGTCAGCGTCGATGAAGTTCAGAGGGTGTGCGACGAGCTGGGGATACAGGACTGGAGTTCACTTACGAAACCCGACGTTCCGATCGCGGAGGCGGAGAGAATCCTTGCGGAAGTGAACGTGAACGAGATGCCGATCAGGGCTGAGACCTTTCGCCAAGGGCTCGAAGTCGAGCTCGAACACGGCACCCGTTTTCCCGACGCCAACGTCACGAACAATCATCCACTTCTGACGGGAATGATCGTATTGGCGCATCTGAAGGAATCGCTTGAGTATTACCTACGGCTGGATGTTGCTGAGATTGAGGGGGATGTACTGAAGGCCATCGTCGCAAAGGCTCCGGAGAAACTCCAGGCCAAGTATGCGAAACTCACTGCAGCGCGACGTGCACTGGCCGAGGCCGAAGCCGAGGCGCTTCGATAGCGCCAACATCCGGATGCTGCGGTCGGCCAATCGCCGCTGCAGATCCAAGTTTTAGGCGCAGGGGCTTGGGGGCAGGTCTCGCTGCTTGCCCGTGGTGAAGCCTATCGATGAATGAAGGCTTCAACAATCCGCAGGCTGGACACACCGTGGGGGCATACCTTTACTCTTGAATTACAGGTACTTGCCGCTTCGGCGTGTTTGATCGAAACTAGAGTTCTGATCCCGCTGTAGCGCCTGTGCCCTTAAGATCTCGAGGCATATATCGGAGGGAGAATGAGCGATCGGATC
>CAZDDA010000242.1:0-4498 GCA_964504085.1 uncultured Thermotogae bacterium
AACGCCCTGACGCTCAATAGCAGCCTGATAGTCGGCGTTCTCTCTGAGGTCGCCGTGTTCCAGCGCCTTCTCTAGAGTGGCTGGCAATGTGACCTGCAGCTCGTAGTTGAGCGCTTCCGCCTCAGCCATCAGTTTTGCCCTGAGCTCTTCGATCATGACGTCATTACTCTGTTGGGGGATCCGGCGAGAATTTGGATTGTAACAGAAACGTCACCATCCACGGCGCACAATACAAGTGCGCAATACGCAACGCGGATCAACGGCTATCTCTGGACAGGTTGCTCATGACGCGTGATACTAGCTGCACGAACACAGACTCCAGTTCCTTTGGAAGGCCACGAGAGATGACCGCGAGAATCCTGTGCTGCTTCTACTTGCTTTTTGCATCTGTAGGCTTCAACGCCGAAGCATTTGCCCAACGCGTCACGTACCCACCCGAGGAATTTGCGAGCCGCAGGGCGGCGCTGTGTGAGTCTTTGGGGAATGAGGGCCAGGTATTGTTATTTGGAAAGGCCATGGTTGCGCCCGGAATCCGTTTCCGTCAAGACAATGACTTCTTCTACTTCTCGGGCATCGAAGAGTTGAACGCGGCTCTTCATATCGACGCCGCTACATGCCAATCAACTCTCTTCCTCCCGGCGCAGACCGCGCGTGAGGCAAGTCGCGACGGTTGGAACTTGCTCTATCAAGAAGGTGCTGCCGAGGAGCATGGTTTCGCAGGGATCCACCCACAGACCTATCTCCAGGAGTTTCTATCACGCCGCAGAAATGGAGGCCCGCAGAAGCTGTTCCTTCGACTCTCCGAACGCACAGAAGTCGACCAGTCTCGCTCGGATATCGCGATCTTCACGGCGCGGCGAATGGCGAATCCGTTCGGCGTATACCCCTCTGAAGATGCCTGGCGAGTCGAGACGATCAGGGAACGTTTTTCCTACTACGAGCTTGAAGACATAACTCCTCACATCGACCCGTTGCGCATGATCAAGAGCCCATGCGAAATCGAGGCGCTGCGCAGGAACGGCTGGCTCAGTGCAGAAGCTCATATCAGGGCTATCGAAGTGACACGAGTCGGCGGCTGGGAATATGAAATTGAAGCGGAAGCCACGCACACGATGCTCAAGTACGGTGCCGAGGGAGCAGGGTATCCCGCGATCGTCGGAGCCGGACCAAACGGTAACGTGTGGCACTATCAGGCGAACAGCCGCCAACTGCAGGATGGCGATGTGATCGTGATGGACTATGGTGCCTCAATGGGTTACCTGACCATCGACATCACCAGAACCTGGCCGGCTTCAGGTGAGTTCACGGAGCTTCAGGAACGGGCGTATTTGTGCACGCTCGAGGCGGAGAAAGCGATCATAGCTGCCATGCGGCCGGGAGTTACGCGTCAAGAGACTCGGGAGATAGCCGCGACCATCTTTGAGGATTGCGGCTTTCCGAATCAGTACCCGGGAGGTGCAGGACACTTCGTGGGCATGAGCGTACACGACGTGGGTGACTACAGTCTGCCATTACAGCCCGGAATGGTGATCGCGGTGGAGCCGATCATCGAGTTCCCCGAGCACGATTTTCATATCCGAATCGAGGACACGGTGCTGATAACCGAGACCGGACACGAGATACTCACCGCCCACGTGCCGAAGGAGCTTGACGATGTACTCGCGCTGGTAGGGCGGCGTGCTACAAGCGAACCGGAACGTTAGCCACAGCCTCCTTTGATCTCGGTCCTCACTTCCATCTTGACCTTGGGGATAAACGGCAACACGAGGTCGCGGAACGTGTCCGGATCTGCAATTGGCCGGTTGGCTCCGAGCGCAGCGTCGAACTCATAGCGCAGTGTCCCCTCAGCAACGTCGCCCTCTACCGGGTAACACCCCTCGCATGCCCCTTCACCCGCGAACCTGTCGAGCCAGCCGTTGATGCCGCCTTCCAGTATGTAGACATTGAGTACGCTCTCAGCTACCAACAGCTTCCAGGCCTCACTAGAGTTGATTTCATCGTTGGACACTAACACAAAAAGTGTGTTACCGGGTTCCTCGAGCAACTCGTCGGTGTGTAGCCCATCCTCAATTTCCTCCAGCGACAGGCGTCTCGAATCCACCAAATGGAACAGGTTGTAGTCTCGCTCGTTCCTGACGTCTAGCACTCTCAGGTTTATCTGGCTGTTTCCGGCAACACTTATGAACTCACCTGCAGAGATTTGTACCTCTCGCGCCTCGATGAGTGGTGCAAGATCATCCGCCATTTTCCGCCATTTGTCGGCTGGAGTGGGCTGCCCCATACCCATCACAACAAGCGCCATGACAGTCAGGCCTGCCGCCGCGGCTAGTCGGGTTATTGGTGTAACCGCCTTGGCATCAGACCCTCCGTCTCCGAAAAACGCCTCCCCTTTCTCGGCCAACCAGAATGCACCTATCGCCATCAGCACGACGAGAAGGACGACAACTCCAGTCGGAAGTCCCAGAAACTCAGGGAGAGTGAACCTCCCCATATGCGACGAGTACCAGAATTCCGCGAAGAGCCCAACGGTCTCTCCGAAAACGAACACACCAGCTAGGAGCCCCAGGAAGAAGAACATCCCGTCGACCTTCAAGCTTGCCAGCGCAACGATAGACGTACCGGGACAGAATCCACCGACAATGAAGCCGACTCCCATGATCAGACCGCCCACTATTCCCGGCCATAAGTAGGTAGGTGGTACATAAATGGCGTTGTAGTTGAGAAGTCCGGCAGCAGAAGCGAGGAAAATGAGGACCATCGCGGTGATGATGCCCGTGAACATCACCTTGAGTACAGTCATGTCCTTGAAGAAGAACTGCGCAGCGAGCTTTCTGGAGTTGGCAAACCCAGCGGCTTCGAGCGTGGCACCGAAGCCAATTCCAATCAGCAGATAGACTGCGTACGCACCTGGCTTCCCGAGGATATCAATCAGAGCGAAGGGAGCCATGACTTACTCTCCCTCCGCTGCGGGTTGGAGCCAGAGCCTGCGGACGAACCATGCCAAGGCGTATCCGCTGGCAAAGACGGCGAACATGAATGCCCAACTACCCACAGAGAGCACCGCTCCTCCCGAGAGTGCCTGTCCCGAGGTACACCCTCGCGCAAGTCGCGCCCCAAACCCCATCAGGCCACCACCAATAAGGGCAAACATCCAGCGCTGGCGTTTGGAGATCCCCGGTCCTTTCTGGGTTTCTACCTTCAGTCGCCTGTTGAACAGCGCGGACAGGAAACCACCCAACAACGCACCCGCCGTTACCATCACTATCCAGTTATCCATCGCGTTGGAATCGCCACCAGCCATGTCGGCGAGATAAGCGTTGCGGTCGACATGGCGCGGCGCAACCACCGCTTGCGCCGACACTGTCAGCCGTGCGACTGCGCCCGATGCGCCGAGTCCAGTGCCCGTGAGGTAGTACGCGGCAAAAAGGACTACACCAAGCACAATCCCTGCGATGTAGGGATTCGCATATGGCTTCCCGGTGAATGCCGTCTTCATGATTTCTCCAAAGCCTTGTTGTTGGTCTCGATCCGCTCCCACCCGTTCAGCATGGCCGAAATGTTGGCGGTCGGTGTTGGGCCGGTTGTTGTTAGATAGATGTGCAGCAGCAGAAACGCAGCGAACATCCAGGACCCCAATGAGTGCACGGTTGCTAGAGCCGTCAATCCGCCTAACGCTTCGTGGACCCCTACCCAACGCTGTGCTCCCCAGATCAACACCCCGGTCACAATCTGTATTGGGAGCAAGACATTCAGGATGACCAGGTAGGTCATCTGCTGCAGGGGATTGAGTTTTCGATCGGGCCTTTTCTCGAACGGATGCGCATGTCCGTGGAAGATCCCATTGAGGTAATACTTCGCCTGATCGATCGCCTGCCCATAGAACCCATGGGGTTGGGGCAGGTACTGTTGGATTTCACCTGTGGCGAAATGATAGAATGCGGCGAAAAGCGCGTTAGCTACCACAACGAAGCCCACGATATTATGCACGCTGACTGCCAGTGCAAACCCAAACAGATCGAAGGCGGAAAAGTGGATCTCGATGCCAGTGAGCATGAGGATCAGAATCGCGAGCGCCTGAAGCCAATGCCAGAACCTCTCGTACACAGTGTACATATAGACTTCGTTCGCCTGTGACGTGTCCACCGGCTTGCGCCTACGAGCAGCACGCCACCGCAGCGTGGCATGCGTAACAACTCCGAGCAATACGCCAAGGACCGCAAGGAAGCCGAGAACGTTTGCCCAACGCACGGAATTGTGCCCCAACACGTAGAACCCGGACAGCTTTGTTGCCGGCTCGTACATCAGACGTCCTTCTTCGTTTACTAGGGCGTCCCCAAGTAGCAAAGCATCAGTGTCCTCCGAAGCCACTGGCACTACTCCAGTGGGGAAAACGCTCGATAGCACTACTGATTGAGACATCCTCGATTCCGACTGGTGACAACTTTCGCATTCCCGTGCCGCCCACCCGGCACCAGTGGTGTTGTGGTTGATTGCGTAC
>CAZDDA010000243.1:0-4495 GCA_964504085.1 uncultured Thermotogae bacterium
GCTACCTGCTTGGGTTTCCCAAAATGCGTCAACGATGTTGCAGTCTTCGTCGCTGACTTCTCCGTGTAGCTGAATCGAAGTGCCCTCGTCCACCGACTTCATAACAACCGGGGATGCGCAGGATGACGGTGCTGGGGCGGGAGGGGAAGCACATGGGGCTGTTGCCACTGGCGGGACAGGGCAGGATGGCGCCGGCTGTGGGGGCACATAACAGGGTGGTTCAGCTACGACGGGAGGGCAGGCTTGGGAAACCGATGGACAGCTTGAGCAAAATCTGCACGGTGTATCAACGACAGTTCCTTCCAACAGGATATCGCTGCCACCTCCACCATACAGATGGTTGCTGCCCAGCCCTCCGAGGAGTCGGTCGTCACCTGCCCCCCCATCGATACAGTCGTTCCCAGCCTCTCCCTCAAGAGAGTCGTTGCCCTGCTCGCCACACAGGATGTCATCTCCCGATCCGCCAAGCAGGATGTCACTTCCCGGCCCACCTCTCAACAAATCGTTCCCTTCGCCACCTTCGAGGATATCGTTTCCGTCCCCTCCGAGCAGCACGTCGTTTCCCGAAAGACCCATGATTAGATCATTGCCATCGAAGCCGTAGATAAGGTCGTTACCTGGTGTGCCGTAAAGCGTGTCTGCTCCTTCGGTTCCGCAAATGATGTTGGTGATCCCCATGCACGCGTACTCAGGCGGAACCTGAAGAACCGGGAGTCGCTGAGCTTCTTCCGCGGGTTCTACTAGCTCAAGAGGGGAAACCGCAGCAAACAGGGCATCAAACAGGTTGCGTGCCTCATGAACACCACGGTAGCTGCCACCGGTAATCGTTGCGATTTGCATCAGCGTCTCACGGGCCTTTGGATCCACGTCCAGTCCGATAATATGGATTGGAATCGGCGGGGTTCTTGAGGCAATCAGATGAGCGGTGGCGATCTGTTGGCCTCCGCAATTTCCTTCTCCATCGCTGAGTATGACGATGGCACTGTCTCCCGGGAACTCAGCGAGAGTATCGGCTGCCATCAACATCGACTTCGCCAGTGGAGTCATTCCCTGCGCCACAACTGTGGCCAGAAAAACGGTCATCTCGTCTCCGATAGAGTAAGTGTATGGAGCAACCGGAAACATGAGCCCAATATCCTCACAACTTTCGGGTTTGTTATTCTTGTTGATCCGCCAGCCATACATCACCATACCAACGTTGATACCTTCGGGCATGATGTCCAATAGCTGACCCATCGCCTCCTTGGCAACTTCAAATCGCGTCTGCTCGCCAAATGACTTGTTCATGCTATTGGACGCATCAAAGATAAGGACAAGATTGTCCGCGCAAAGCCCGTTGACCACACACACAACGAGCATACACAGGACCAACCCTGCCAACGTAATTCGATTTCGAGACATTGTTGGCCTCCTCGTTTTCTTTCGGTTTCCCCAAAGCAGTACACAGGCTATCAGACAAGACGCCAAATGTCTGTAATTAGTATCACAAGGGCGTTTGTGATATCCGTTACGTCGCTGAGCTGCCAGCCGCCCTGGCAGAACCCACGAGAAATTCGCACCGAAAGGAACAAGGAATAGCGTTTAGACTAGCTGAGCGATTCTATCTGCGGTAGCAAGCAAGAGAACGCGCTGTAGCGCTCTGTGCGTCTGTTTGGCCAGAAGTGTCCATCGGGGCAGAGCCGGGTTCTCACAGTGTGATTGTCTACTCTTCTCGAAACCCGCCCCGACGTCTATCTCAAATTGCGATCACTTTCCCGTGGCAGAGACCTTCACTAGACACGCATCGAATTCGCCTTGCACGCCATAGGATGAGGTATACCCGACAAGAATGTAGCCGCCATCGACGGTCTGCCAAACCGAGTACGTCTCTTCAACACCGAATTCCGCCACAGATCTTGTTCCAAGCCACAGAAGGAACCTGTGACTGGCCAACAGCAGCCAGAACCAACCCCAATATCGCAAGCAAAACCAAAGATCCTGCGACGCCTGGCTTCATCTTTGACCTCCTGATAATCTTCTTGTTTCCTTCTCTTCCGCTTTGCCAGCCAATCCAAGCATAACGAGAGACCTAGAAACGAACAAAACCCGTCTTGTTGGTGGCAACCAAAGGTGGCAATCCCCCCCTTGATTTCATTCTGGAATGTCAAGTTCCCAAAGAAAAGCACTACGTCCAATCCCCAGAAGAACAGAGACCTCCTTAGAACAGAGACCTCCTTTTCTGGAGACACGCGTAACGTTGCTCCTCTTCTTCCTGAAGTCACTGGATTGTGTGAGTCCAGTTGTGATAGAGTGGAAAAATCAGGATTGACAGGCTTAAAAGGCCGAGGATCGCGTAAGGAGGCGATTGTATCATGGTGCGAAGCTACACAACAAAGTGGATGCTGTTGGTCATTGGGGTAATGGTTGCCAGCGTTGCGGCCAGCCTGCTTGTTGGGTTTGCCTATGCTCCGGCCGGGGGGACAGTTTACATTCAGGCCGTTGCACATGAGAGGATGGCCGACGCTGGAGGAAAAGGAGAAGCTTCCGTCGTCGTTGCTCTCTACACCGAGGCCAGTCCGGTTAAAGGTCTTGCTTCAGGGAGTTTTTCTGTCAAGGCCGTCATTGTACCCGCAGGTGGATTCGAGACAAAGAAGACCAATGTCACCGAAGTTTCTTCCGGAGTGTACCGGATTGACCTTGTTCCCACCACTGATAACCCCGCTGCTGTCTGGAAAAAGGGCCGCTATGTCCTGAGCATTACCCTGATGTCGGCTCAAGGCCCAGCGGTAGCAGTTACAGAACTACTAGTAGACCTGGACAGTTAGAAACGCATCTTCGTGCGATGTGCGCAGTCTATGGTTGAGCTTGAGGGCCACCTCTGCCACATGCTGCCATTGAAGCAGGTTTGTCATCCTTACCGATGCGAAGAGTGGATGGGAAAGGCAAGACGACTCGGAGAATAAGCCCCTCTCAGATCGCCGGTTACTGCATCCATGATACGGATCTCGTCGGTTCTCATGAGCGACGCCAGCGGCTCCTCCCCTCCGATACCCCGCCAAGGTTCGCCATGCATGACGTTTCGCTTACCCCAAGCACCACCGCCCCGTTCACTCGCAGCTGCCCCTCTAACACCCGATTCAACGTCCCCAGTCGAGCTTGCTCCTTCTGGTTCAACGTCAGTCCTTTCATCGGACTGACATTTTCCCTCAACCGTTAGCTACAGACGGAATCGTCTCATCTGGCTCCGAAGGATTGCTTCTCGTGTGAAACAACGTTAGATTACAGCGGGGCCGGAGTGATGGGATCAGGTATTCGGGCTAGCGGAATAAGAGAAGGGGAGGTACGTTAGCAATGCTGCCATTTGAGCTTGAAGCACTCTTGCGACTGCTTGTTGCAGGAGGTTTTAGCGGGGTGATCGGCCTTGAGAGACAGATTCATGGTCGACCAGCTGGGCTACGAACTCATATTCTCGTATGTATGGGAGCCACGCTCGTCATGATCGCGGTACAAACAATGGCAGAATGGGTTGATCCCGGGCGAGCCGTTGCCGGCATTGTCACAGGAATAGGATTTCTGGGCGCCGGCGCAATCATCAAGGCCAGAGATATTGTCCGTGGGCTTACCACTGCGGCGTGTATTTGGTATGTCGCCGCATTGGGTGTAATCATCGGTCAGGGCCAATACGTTCTAGGCGCAGCTGCCACTGCTTTGGCTCTATTTGTCCTGGTTCCCCTCGATTGGCTCACACATCACATTTCCGCCCTTTCCTATTACGTGGTTACCATTCGTGCTCAAACCCCTCAGGCAAAAAGCCTTGCTACCGAGTCGGCGGCGATTTTCCTAGAGGCAGGGTTGCGCGTCTTGTCAGATGAGCAGCGCGTAGACAAACACAGAGATAGGACCACCCTAGTATTTCATCTGCGCGCTCGATCCAAATGCGATTCTTCCGAGATCATCGAGGAACTCCTGGCCCTACCCGACGTCAGTGAAGTGTATTGGAAGTGACTCCCTCTGCAGGTTGGGCGGAGGATGTTGCAGTAACCTGACCCTTGCTGAGACCCAGTGCGTCCCTCCCGTGCCGAATCTTTCCTCGCGAAGGACATCTTGCTTTACATCTTTCCCCCATGCCCAGGCGTATTCCTCGTATAAGCCAAACGCAATACACTGCACCGTGCGTCTCCTACCAACAACGGTTGCCGTTTCTCCTACCGGCAGCGTACTCCATCGGCAGGAAAGAAGGCGCGCTTGCACAACATCAGATCAGGGATAGGCAGAGGCTACATAACCTTCTTTTCCAGAATCCAGACCGCGTTCTTGCTTCGGCACCCCGCCCTCCGGCAGGGCGGCATTTCCTCCCCCTTGAAGGTGAAGATCGTCGTTGGACAGACAGAATGCTTGTAGCGTCCAGTATTTGGGCAGATGGCTCCTACATTCACGCAAGCCCTTACGTTAGCCATATGCTGTAACGCTTCCCGAATGTATTACCACGCCACATATGAAGAGAGCAAAGCAGACA
>CAZDDA010000244.1:0-4479 GCA_964504085.1 uncultured Thermotogae bacterium
TCAGCCAGACTGCGAGAAAGCTCTCGTCCGGATCATTCGTGACCAAAATCAGAGGTTCGAGGAAGGCTGAGGGATCCATTGGGCGGAATTCTACGGTGATCGGCAGGCTCTCACCCGGGGCCAAGGACACCGCGCCTTCAGGGTAATCGGTCGAAAAGGGCGGCTGGACCATTGTCGATAGGATTGTCACAATGCCGCTGCCCACATTGGACACGTTGAACGTCCATTCTTCTCTTTGTCCAACCAAGGCATCACCGAAATCATGCTCTCCCTCCGAGATAGAGATGTCTCGATTGACAATCTCGAACTCGGCATTGCTCTCGTCGCAGGGGATCCCGTCGCCATCTTCGCAAATGCGTACGAGCCATGCCCCCGGGTGGTCCGGCACGAGCCATAAGTACGAGCCATAGGTCGCCGGGACTGCCGACGCGATTTCCGTCCACGACCCCACCGTTCCGTACTCAATCCGCACATGCTCGATAGCCGTGGAGGTCCACGCAATCACGTGTTGTGTGTCATCCAACCATTGCTCGCCCCCGTTGGGTGCCGTAACCGTCATCTGCCTATCGCCGATGTATTGCAGCACGGCCTGTGAGTGGTTCTGCGAATCCCAGTTCCCTGCACCGTCTTCAAGCCACACGAATAGAGTCTGGTCACCACGCGAACTCACATCTATCGCGAATGGATGCTCTGTCGTGCGGGTGCCCGGTTCTCCTACAAGCGGCTCTTCTCCCAGCCTGTATCTGGCAGCAACCGTCCCAGACGGATCTGAAGGAGATTGCCAGTCGATAACGAACAGAGGGTCTTGGCTCGGGGGGCTTGGATTAGAGCCATTTGCCGTCAGGTTGATCGGGGCGGGTGGGCTGCTCACATCCTTGTTGAACTGCCAGGACCAAGCGCAGTCAGCTCCGCCTTCGTTCCCAGCGTCATCGATTGCCATGAAGTAGATTGAATTGCTGCCTTCGGGAAGAGCATTCCAGACGTCCAGAGGAATGGTCCATCCATCGGCATCCCAAGAAGCGCCTGCCCAGTCGGAGAAGAGCAAGGTCCACTCGGCGGGGCCACAGTCATTCATTACATAGCCGCCTCTATCGAGATCGGAGTTGTCGTCGAACCCAAGATTGCTGAAGACCGGTGCGACGTTGTAGAACTGGTCTTCCTCTTCTGCGATGGTCTCCATCGTGGGTGCTTCTGCATCCGGTGGCCGAACATCGATCTCTGTCTCATACTGCGAAGGTGCCGGTGAGGTGTCATTGTCCCACACGACAATCCGCAGCGTCTGCGGCCCAACGCTCAGGGGGCCGGTCGTACCTTCGCAGCTACTGCCTGTGCACTCGACGTCCCAGGACTCCTCCCCTACAGAGATAGATCCACCACCTATGCCACTTGGATCCACGGCCAAAAAGGTTGCAGTCGCACACTCACCTTCTTCAATCACTCCGTCCTGGTCACCCGAATTCGCCTCGTGTACCTGCACGTCTGAGATCGTTGGTCCTTCAGTATCTGTGTCACCAAAGGAGACGAAATGATGCTGGGACTCGGCGGAATTGCCGGAGGTGTCCGTGGCTCTCACCCAGAGCTCAAGGGTTGTCTGCTCCTGGAAAGACCCAAGAGAGACTGGCGTCTGGAACGTCGGACTCAGGATGTCGTTCCAAGAATCCGTCGTGGGACTACTCTCCCCCGACACTAAGCAATACAGGTTCACACTTTCCAGGTATGTGTTGTCGGTGACACTGACTACGGCGGAAACGGGCTGTCCCTCAAGTGGAGAGCTCGGATTCGAGCTGACGGTGGGTTGGGGGTCAGCGGGTGGTCTTTCTTCAATTCGGAAGTAGTCCGTGTATTCGACATCCCACCCGTTCCATGGATTCCTGATCGACACATCCACATGCCAATCCCCGCACTTGTGCTCTGCTGCCCAACCGTCAATCCAAATCCAACCCCAGATCTTGTACCACTCCCAGTACTCGTAACCTCCGTCCTCCGGATCCTCAAAAACATCTTCGAACGTATCGTAGAGACTCCCATCTGGTTCGTAGAAGTCCCACTTGACACCTGGCCCCACCGCGACTTTGTCCAGTTTCATCCAGGTGATGGCTCTCGCATCGTTCTGGTAAAATATATTCGTCTCATCAATCGGGTCCCAAGGGTCACCAGACTGCACGTCTGCGCAGAGCCGGTGCTCATCGAAGTCGTACCGCATGACGAATTCGAGTGACTCGTGATGGTCCCAACCCGAGCCGTCGTCGACATAGTACTCCACCCTCCAAACGCCTTCCATTCCCGCAATGTCATAGATCGTCGAGCCTTCTCTAATCATCCAGCCCCAACTGAACCTCCACCACTCCCAGTACTCCCACCCAAAGTCTTGGGGGTCGTCAGTCCAATCGCTGACGAGCGGATACCCATATAGAGCACCATTTGGCCGGTAGAATTCGAACTTGAATCTCACGGGTTGATAGACATAATTGACCTCGATCCAGGCGAGCACCACCTCATCCCTCTCTTCGAAGGACCTGGTCTCACCAACCGGCAAGTAGTCGGGGGCACCGGTATTGTCGATGCAGATGGTCCCTCTGCCAAATGTGTAGCCGCTCCCCCCCGCCGGTTCATCGAGAACAGTCAGGGTTCGAGAGTTCGATCCGCTCAACGTACCGTCGGAAACCGACACTTGAACAGCGTACGACCCACTGCTGCTCGGGGCATGGAAGTTTCTCGAGTAGCTACCGTCCGGGTTGACAGGGGTTGTCCACTCGTTCACTCCGGAGATGCGTACGACTGCTGTTGCCGATGAAACCGGTTCCCCGGTGTTATAGATTGCCGCACCGGACACGTTGACGATCTGGAGGGGATAACAGGTTGAAGGTGTGACAATCTCTGAGACCGATATTGCGGTAGGCTCATTCGTTCTGTTGTCAACGATGAAGGAAGATTCGATTTCGTCCCATCCGGATATGTTGTCGTACTCATCTGCAGCTCGCACGCGAACCCAGACAGATTCGTCGTATTCTATTCCTGCAGATTGGGTGTCAAATCTCAACGACCATCCGTTGTCGCCATACCAATCCCGGCCATTCGGTGAGTCAGGTCCAACAACGGGGAACCACGATGCATGATCCGTGCTGTAGTGAAACTCCACGTACTGCACCCCGGAAGCATCCGCCGCATCGGCACTCACTGCTATGTTGCCGGAGTAGGTTTGACCTCCACTCGGCCCGGTCAAGAAGACAAAGGGCGGCGAAATGTCGTTGCACTGGCCAAGCCATTTGCACAGGTCATTCGCCAGAGCCTCTTTGACTTCGGGGAACAGGAAGGAATCCCATCCTGGTGGCAAGAAAGCTAGGATGTCCGTCCAGATTATGACTATGTAGATGCCCGCGCCGCACAGCGGGGCCAGTGGGGGCCACAGCAATGATGCGGAGCAGAGGATAACGGCGAGACCGTACGGCCCCAGTGTGATTACGGCGCTGATCATGAAATCTGCGGCGGGGCGAGTCCACGCCATGCAGTCATCACAGGGGTTCAGAATGCCTCTTGCGTCCAGTGCGACTTCCATCTGGGCGCGAAAGGAGTCGACATCCACAATTGAACAGGTCACTCTGTCGTCTGGCGAACTCCCCATCAGATTGATCTTCCACTCACCCGGCGTCTCGCTGCTCACCAGGATGTCCCATCGGGAAGCATCACTGTCGAAGAGTCCCACTGGATTCGGGAACACGGCCAGGATCTGTTCGATTGTGCTTTGTATCTCGGTTTCCGATCTCGATGAGCCTCTGTAGACGACAGTAGGAATGGACAGCGGCCCCCTGTTATCACTGGACCATTGACGTCCCCTGGGGTCGGTAATCCGGAGAGTTGGCAGATCTAGATCTTCTGGACCATGTGCAACCTCATTCAGGAAGCATGCCCTAACCACCAGGATGCTCGGGACCGATGAGACGAAGATACTGCCGCCCAAGGTACCATGTTCCGTGCGACCTAGGCCGACTGTTCTGATGCACTCAGGATCAGAAGAGAGTGGTGCCCCGCCCGATGAACCCTGACTGCTGGCTGATGGAGTGTCGCTGCCAAGGATGGCCAACTTGGGTATCTCTGCTGCATGCTGAACGTCCCTCCCTCGGGGCTTCCCCGCAAACCCAGCGCCCCTGCTCCCTCCCTTCGTCTTCTCTGGTCCCGCCACCTCGTCTGCCCAGACAGGTAGCGTTGGTCCAACTGTGAAGTAGACACCCAGAGCCGCACAAAGAACACTACTGACCACCCTCCTCGCAGCACTATTGCTCCGGCTGATATACATTTGGGTCCACTTCCTTTCTGTCTGCACCCATGCGCGCGCAGTTGGCATAGCCAGAAAACCGATACAGCCTCTGAAAGTCGCCGGATTATCCAAGTGATCAGCTAAGAGTCTCCGATGCCAGGACTTGCCGTGCTGCATTTCAGGATCTAAGGCACTGTGATTGCATACCTTCCTGTCCAGCCAAC
>CAZDDA010000245.1:0-315 GCA_964504085.1 uncultured Thermotogae bacterium
CCACAGAGGACTAACCCCTGCCTCCGGCTTACCTGGGCCGCAGGCAAGAAAGGAGATAGACAATGAACTACCGAGCACGCGCCAAACGACTACTACTCCACTACTTCAAGCTGGCGTTCTCGTTCCCTACCGATGGAGATGTAGAGGCAGAGATCGAGGGTATCGTGGACGACATCATCGACGCTGTGAAACAGGAACTACAGAACGAACGAAGGGCAGCGATAGCAGATGTCCTCGCTGAGATTCTTGAGCGTGACTGATCGTCGCGCTCTATTCCATCGTATGTACATCCTACAGGAGGGAATCTGTCAACTA
>CAZDDA010000245.1:325-4479 GCA_964504085.1 uncultured Thermotogae bacterium
ATTTGCTGGTGAACCATATGAACCACAGCCCCACCGAAGCAGTCATCCAGGTTCTTTCTGCAGCATGTGACAAACCAGTAGATGACTAACCGTCGTACTCTATTCCATCGTATGCACATCCTACAGGAGGGAATCTATGAAAGACGAGTACACCCTCCCAATGGCAATTCTACTACTACTCTTCATACTCGGAGCCTGCCTTTGCCTGCCGGGAATCAAAAGGGATCTACAAAGAGAGCAGTGGTGCCGTGAGCAAGGCTGGGAGTGCGGCATCGTCAAGCTACAGGGCAGGTACTACTGTGCTAATCGCCCTGTTCCTGTGGAGTTGCCTGAGTACTTACAGTAACTCCGCCAATCGCTGCCAGAATCTTGAGGAACTTGTCGCTCAGAATCACTCCCCTGGCGTGGACCTCGGGGTTCTTCCACTTGATCCACTTTCTCGCAGGGTCGAGGGCAAAGTCTCTGAATGTCCTGAATCCCATCATCAGGGTGACTCCCTGGTCAGTCTTCACATCGTCCAGGGGGACATTGTACTTGCGGGCATTCGCCTCAGCAAAGGTGCAGTGTCCCTGGACGACGTGAGCACAGAACTGCCGAAAGCTCGGCAGTGCGGGGAGATCCTTCACATAGGAGATGTCAGGCGACTCTGGGCTTCCATCGTGGACCTCGACCGCTATCGTTTCTCTCGCAGGAGCGACCGGCTCTGGTGCTTCTTCCAAGTACCTCCCGCCATAGGTTTCCTGATCCCAGGGTTTGATCAAGGTCTCCCTGGCAGTCGCCTTTCTCGGAGCAGTCGGCCCATTCGGGTCGACCAGTTCTCCCCAGAAACCCCAAGCGCCCCAGCCGAGAGACCAGATGACGACCAGGTGAAACACGACCAGGATTGTCTCTATCCAGAACCCGAGGTGGCAGGGCGGCATCCACCAAGACTCGACCCATTCGTACCCGAACCACCCCCAGAGGACCAGGCAGAGGAAAAGTACCAAAAAAATTCCCATCTCGGTTTGGTATCTCTGAGAACGAATCTTGGCACGCAGGAACACGAACACGCACACAATGAGCACAATCCCTATCCCCCACCCCAGACCGGGGCCGAGGATGGCAAGGATGTTGATCACGCAGAGAAAGGCAATGGAGGCAAAGAGGATCATCCCCCCAGCGGTCTGCCGGATGCGTGCGATCTCTGACTTGAGGGTCTCTACGCGGTTTGAGCGTTGCCCTGCACCAATGAGTCCGGGAGAGAAGGTCATAAGCTACTACTCCTTTGGCGGGATTTCCTTGGCCCAGTCACGGGCTGTGGAGGGTGGGACCTCTTCAAAGTTATTCGACGAGAGAATCCCATTGATCAGTTCGACCTGGCGACCATTCTCCGCAGTGCGTGCCTCTTGTATGTCTGGGCGACCGCGCCACGGGCCCTGCACGAACCGTCGCCACTGGGCAACATTGATGCGGATGGGAACGTCATCCTCACGGGACTCGTCCTCGTCCTGACGGGTTTCGTCCTTGTCCTTGTGGGGTTCGTGTGACTCCCGTGCCATTTCGAGCTCATGCTCACGCATTTCGCGGGCCAGTTTATCCCGACGTGCCAGTTCCGTGCGGATCCAGGCGTGTTTCGCGTCGTTCCACTCGTTCCATCGTTCGTTAAAGGACGAACGCAGGAACCCCAGCTCCATGAGCGCGGCGTATTGGTCTAGCCCAGAGCAGAGCAGGAGGATCAGGGGGCCATAGATAATTGTCCAGCTTACCCACGCAGCTCGGATCTCAGTCTGCCGAGTAAAGACGACGAACAGCGTACCGAGTGTGGCGATGAGGGAAACGACAATTCCAGACCAATCCCAGAGAGTGTCTTCGTAAGAATCAACGATGGTCCGCGTATTGCCCTCTGGATCTTTGGCCCTGTGAGTTTCCTTGGGGGTCTTAGCCTTACGAAAGACCTCCATCACCGAGAACAGGGTAGATGCTTCGCCACCGATGACCATGAAGGTAGAGCCGAGATTCTGGGCCCAGGTGGACTGTCCGTTAGTGGCAACCATTGCTCGAGAGCCGTAAAAGATCGCGCCGATGAAGTAGATGACACAGGTGATCATCAGGCAGACAAACATCCAGTCATTGAGCCTAGGCTCCGGTCGCCAGTAGGTAGGAAGAGTGTTTTCCTCGGACATCAGCTATCCTTTGCTAGATCACGAATCTGCTGGCAGATCTGCTCGATCTGGGGCAGGCCGTCCTCGTCGAACTCGCAGGGGAGATACACCCCCATCGGGACCTTGTTGTTGAGGATGATCCTCGGCAGCCGGTCCCGGTCGGACTGGACAAAGAACGGCGTGCGCATCTTGTAAGCAGTGATTGTTTTCATGGTTTCTCCTTTAGTTAGGGTTGATATGACACTATTATAAAGGGAGAATGGAATTTTGTCAAGCCGAAACCTTGACATTCTGGACTAAACGTGGTAAAATGAGTATGGATTATTCAAAGTCCAACTCCCTTCTCTGGCATTCACAATCTCAACAAACAGACAAAAGAGAAAACCGAAGAGCGAGACAAGCGGGAGTGGGTGCCAGAAGAGGGGGTTGGAGAAAGGAGATTACAGTGAAACTGCTCAAGTTTGTAAAGGATGGCGAAATCGACCAGGTGCTAATGGTGGTGCCGGACGATTACAATGAAGAGTTGGCCGAGGCCGAGGCAACAGACATGCTGGGCGAGGATACTTACCTTGAATGGACGGGGATACTCGACCTGACGACTTCTGATTGGGATGCACCAAGCACGTATCGCCCGTATATAGGGTAGAAAGGAGATTGCAATGGACCAAACAGTGTTAGAGTTAGCCAGGTTGATCCAGGGGATCGCCCCCTGGATGTGGGAGGCAGCGGAGCGGAGATTGCGTGTCGAGATGGCCTCTGTGGGAGTATGGTTTGGGGTGCTGGTCGGGATAGCTGTTGCTGCTCGGGTCATCGGGTTCAGGGCTGTTGACAAATTGGAGAGGGAGCGTTATGACTGGGATAAGGATGCGGCGCAGGGCGGCAAGGTTGTCTTGCTCTTCATCAGTTTTGTGGCTCTCTTGCTCTCTCTCATTGTCCTCAGTAAGCTCGTCAACGTCGCATTTGCATATGACTACGCAGTCCTCGAAACTCTACTGGACCTGGCATCATGACATTACAGGAACTCGTCAACTACTGCAAGACCAAGTCCGCATGGCATCGGGAGGAGTTTAGACGACTGAACGGGAGGCTCAACTTTGTCATGGCCGATGTGAATGATGCCAAGGCAGGTGTGTACAGGGAGATCGGGCTCAGGCTAGCAACGATTCTGGAAAGTGACCATGAAGATACTTGAGACTACTGACGCCCTCGTCGCTGTTTCCAGAGAGCGTGATGTCAACATGGTTCGCTGGAAGATCGTCAAAGGACCTCGGTATGCAGACGTCATCGAGGTCTTTCCCAATGGGACCCTGGGGCGCAGGGTGTTTGTCCCGAACGAGGTCGTCAATGCGCTGCAGGAGATTGCCAGAGAGGAGGTCCGCCAGTGGATCGAGGAGTGTCCGCTATGAAGATACAGCGAAACTTGACCGACCCCAGGAACCAGATCGAGGTTCTGATTGGCACCAACGAGGATGAGATCCTCTGCGGGCTGGTCCTCGTCGACGCCATACGGGACGGAGCCAGGGGCAGACTGTGTGATATCGCAAGCTGTATCAGAGGCAAAAAGGAAGTAGTGATCGTGTTAAAGGAGGAATGGGATGCCAGAAACAGCAAGCGCAAGATTCCTCCATATGAATGAGCCAGAGAGAATATACATGTGGAAAACTCTCCGTGCCAATGGGACTGTCCCAGTACATTACTTCTTTCACTCTCCACGAGCCTGGATTTTGGATGACGAGAACGGCGCAGAGTTGTTCTTGCTCATAGAAGCAATTGGCGCAGATGATTTCGCCATAAGCTGTCGTCGAGTATGGGAGAGTCGTTCTTCTTACATGATTGTCAAGAGAAATGATCTTGTCCCTATGGTCAACGAAATGCTTTACCAGATAGGATACATACTAGAGATGAAAGGAGGAACGAGGTGCTAGATTTAACTCTAGCAATTGCAGATGATGACCATCTATTCTAGGAAGGAGGAGAAATGAACTTTTTGCAGGTCGGTGAATCTCCACCGAG
>CAZDDA010000246.1:0-4470 GCA_964504085.1 uncultured Thermotogae bacterium
GGCGACCTCTTGCGCCCCATGCAAGCACGCTACCAGGCTGCGCCACGTCCCGAATCGTCATCATCCTATCATCTTTTAACTTGCTTGACAAACGTGCGTCGTTTGTGTGGCCGTCTCTTCGTCGGGTACTCTGCACAAGCACTTGCGGCTCCCTATGAGTGAAGATAGGATGAGCAGCAAGGCACTTGCCTGAATGAACCTCTGGAAGGGAGTGAGTCATGAGGATTACCTTTTGTGGAGCAGCCCAGACAGTAACAGGATCGTGCCATCTGGTGGAGACAGAGGGATTGCGCATCCTTCTTGATTGCGGCCTGTTTCAGGGGCACAAAGAGGTTGAGAACCGCAACCGGAGCGCGTTTCCTTTCAAACCAGCAGAGATTGACGTGGTGCTTTTGTCTCACGCTCACCTCGATCACGTTGGTCTTATCCCGCGCTTGGTGAAAGAGGGGTTCGGCGGCGAGGTCGTGACGACGCCACCCACAGCGGAGATCGCCAAGGTGATCCTTACGGATTCAGCACACATTCAGGTGGAGGAGGCATCCTACCGGGCACGCAAGGCACGCCGCCTCGGGGAAGAAGCCCCTCCCCCGCTCTACGACGTGGGGGACGTGCTGGACAGCCTCGATACCTTTCGTCGGCGAGTTCCTTACGGAAAGCCTCTTTCTCTGAAAAACGGTGCAGAGGTGGTCTTCCACGACGCCGGACACATCCTTGGCTCGGCAACGATCGAGCTGCGTGCCGAGGGAAAGACTCTGCTGTTCAGTGGCGATTTGGGCAACCGGCACCGACCGATCGTCCGCGACCCGAGCGACCCGCCTCGTGCCGACGTTGTGCTTGTTGAGTCTACGTATGGGAACCGGCGGCATCGCAGCATCGAAGAGTCGGTCGCCGAGTTGAAGGAGGCAATCGATGTGGTGATCGGCCGTGGAGGGAACCTACTCATTCCGTCGTTCGCCCTCGAGCGCACGCAAGAGGTGCTCTACGAGTTGTTTTGCCTCTGGCAGAAGCAGGAGCTGCCGAAATGCAAGATCTTTCTCGACAGCCCGCTTGCCATCGCCACCACACGCATCTTTGCCCGGTATCCCGGGTACTTCGATAAGGAAGGACGCGAAGTATTCTCCCACTCCCCAAATCCATTCAGGTTTCCGCCGCTGCACTACACCCAGACCACCGAGGAGTCGAAGCGAATTAACGCGCTGCCGGAAGGAAACATCATCATCGCCGGAAGCGGCATGTGCACCGGTGGCCGAATCATCCATCACCTACGACACAACCTGTGGCGGGAAGAGTGCGGGGTCGCCTTCGTCGGCTATCAAGCCCGCGGCACGCGCGGGCGAGCGATCGTCGACGGCGCAAAGCGCGTAAACATTTTCGGGGAGGAAACCGCAGTACGGGCGCAAATCTGTACAGTGAACGGCTTCTCCGCCCACGCCGACCAACCGATCCTACTGGACTGGTTGAAGAAGGCCGATCCTGAACACCTCTTTCTGGTTCACGGCGAAGAGGAGACGTTGGCAGACTTCAAGCAGGTGATTTCCGACACACTCCACGTAGACGCACAGATCGCTGCGTGGCAGCAGTCAGTGGACGTGTAGCAGTCAGACAGTGCCGTCCCTCGCGCCTCCCTTTCAGGACACGCGCACGCTGCACCGACCGATGCCGATGTCAAACCGTCGCTACAACGACGTACTTACGGTAGGTAAAGCCCCTTCGGTTATGGCTATGGCGCCGGGTCAACTGTGATGTCTCTCACCGCAGTGTCGGTGCCGCCGACGTTGTCGGTGACAGTAAGGACCACAGTAAACACCTGGGCCGGGGCAGTCGCCACCGTGAATATGTGACTCGTCAGCACCCCGGTGGCACCAGTCTGCGCATCCCCGAAATTCCACGCATAACCAGCAATGGTTCCATCTGGGTCGTATGAACCTGAGGCATCAAACGCGACATTGAGCGGGGATGTTCCATTAGTGGTAGAGACGGTGAATATCGCCACCGGCAGAATGTTCCCGATGTAGAAACATCCCGCGAGGACGAGCAACCCCATTGAGACAACGATCACTGCTGGAAGGATCTTCCACCCACGTTTTGTCGTTTTTGCTGTCATAACCCCCCTCCTTGTTTGAGCAAACTCTGACATCGATCACCCTATCAAGTTGATCAACAGAAGTCAAGGTTGGAGACAGCATAGGGGGCAGGGTACGCCGACCGCTGTACAACATGTTTGAGGTCAGCGCAGAGCCGATGTGCGGAAAGTAGAGCGCACGACCGTTGCACCCCTGTCTGCCACCTGCCTGTCCTCTGGACGCAGACAGGTTCCGGCACAGGCAGGCAAGGTACGGTGCCACCCTCCTGTCGGGACCCGTGGCGGAATGGAGTGCGAGCCTGTCGCAATCTGCGACCACTCCAAGGGTGCCAAGGGGGTACGCTCAGAAGGAGATCGCGCAAGTCTGAAAAGGAGTACTATTCTTTAGAAGGGGTAGAATAGGGGCTGAAGTACCCCCTTTCAGCGGAGGCGAACATGCAGTCTCTGAGCAAGACTTACCTGGACGCACTCAGATTCTCGACCAAAGAAGTCGCGTCTCTGAAAGCGCTGGGCGAGTTCCGCGGCAAGCAGCAGCTCTTCTCTCGGCAGAGCCCCGAGGTGCTCGAAAGCCTTCGCAGGATCGCCATCGTCGAATCGGGGGAATCCTCGAACCGCTTGGAGGGAATCACTGCGCCGCGCAAGCGGATCGTCGCCCTGATGCAGGGGGACGCCACGCCGAGGGATCGCTCCGAGCAGGAGATCGCTGGATACCGAGACGTGTTGAAACACATCCACAGCAACCACGCGCGAATCGAGTTCTCGCCGAGTACCGTGCTGCAGAGCCACGCCACGATGATGAAGTACGTCTCTCCCGAGGGAGGGCATTGGAAGACCCGCGACAACGTGATCATTGAGCGCTACCCCGACGGGACGCGACGCGTTCGGTTCAGACCGATCGCGGCATCGCGGACCGAACAGGCCGTGACGCAACTGGTCGAGCGCCACCACGATGCCGTCTATCGAGACGGTCGGGAACCCCTGGTTGTCGTGCCTCTAACAATCCTCGACTTCCTGTGTATTCACCCCTTCGACGACGGGAACGGCCGCTGTTCCCGGCTGCTGACGGTCCTCCTGTTGTATCACCAGGGATACGACGTTGGCCGCTACATCAGCCTGGAACGTGTCTTCGAGCAGACAAAGGAGAGTTACTACAACACACTGGAGCGCTGCTCGCAGGGTTGGCACGAGGGGGAGCACGACGCCTTCCCTTGGATGAGCTACTTCTGGGGTGTGCTCATCGCGGCGTACAAGGAATTCGAGGACCGCGTCGGCATCTTGCGAACCGGTAAGGGGGCGAAGTCCCAGCGAATTCGAGATGCTGTCGAGCGCAAACCCGGAGCGTTTCGGGCAGTGGACATTGAAGCGGAGTGTCCGGGTGTGAGTCACGAGTGGGTGCGGCGAATCCTGCGGGAGCTCCGAGATGAGGGAACGATCGAGTTTCGCGGGCGCGGACCGGGAGCCCGCTGGGTCAAGAAACGCCCAGGCAACGCCACAAAGCCAACATGACCCCGCAGCGTCGGGACCCGTGCCCGACGCCAAAGGATTGACCGGGAACTACAGCAAGAATATGCATCTCTCCTCAGTTGCCCTCACAATGCAATGGTGATAGGATTTTCTGGTCGAGAACAGGACCCATTGTAGAGCGTTCCAAGGCAAAGTGCGAGGCGATCACAGATTGTGATCTCCGTCGAAGGAGGATTGAGAGAAAGCCAGATCTTGTCCCAGCCGAGTACGTCGGGAGAAGGATACTTGAGCTTCGGGGCATGAACGTCATCATCGGGCCTGATCTGGCCGAACTCTACGGTGTTACAACGCGGCGGCTCAATGAGCAGGTACGACGCAACAGGGAGCGCTTCCCTGAAGACTTCGTCTTCCAGCTGACGCAGGAAGAGAAGGAGGAGGTGGTCGCAAAATGCGACCACCTTGCCAATCTCCGGTTCTCGCCGTATCTTCCGCTCGCATTTACCGAACACGGCGCGATCATGGTGGCGAATGTTCTCAACTCACAACGCGCCATCGAGATGAGTGTTTTTGTCGTCCGAGCCTTCGTAAGGTTCAGGGGCATACTCTCTTTGCAAGTTGAGACGTTACGGAAGCTTGAAGCGCTCGAAGACAAGATTGGAGAGCACGATGAGGCACTTCGCTCAATCGTCGAAGCGATCCGTCAGTTGATGACTCCGCCGCAGAGAACGCCACGAATCGGGTTTACTGCCAGCGATAGGGATGCATCATGACAGTCCCGAAGGAGATTAAGAGGCTTGTCGAGCGGTTTGGCGAGAACCGCGATGTCTATTGTTCGAGCGCGCACAACGAGACCCAGGCAAGGCACGAATTCATCGACCCGTTCTTCAACGCGCTGGGTTGGCAGCCGCTGACGACGTAGGCCG
>CAZDDA010000247.1:0-4467 GCA_964504085.1 uncultured Thermotogae bacterium
TGCGCAGCCAAGGCTATGCCATCATTGAGCGCAACTGGCGCTCCCCATTTGGGGAGGTGGACATCATTGCCCGGGAGGGGGAAACCCTTGTCTTTGTTGAGGTGAAGAGCCGCACAAGTGCAGGGTTCGGGGGACCGGAGGCAGCGCTCACCTCTCGGAAACGTCAGCGGATCGTTGCGACCGCGCGTGCCTATCTGAACGAGGTGGAGTCTGAACTTGCAGTGCGCTTCGATCTGGTTGCTCTCCGGGGAGGCAGAATCACGCTGTATCGAGACGCGTTTCAAGTTGAGGGACAATGTTTGCCCGGCTGATGAGTGCGATTGTTGTCGGAATCGAAGCCTCATTGGTAGAGGTTCAGTGCGACGTAACGGGCGGACTTCCTGCATTTCAAGTGGTGGGCCTTCCAGAAAAGGAGGTCACCGAGAGCCGGGAGCGGATCCGCAGCGCAATTAAGAATTCAGGGTACGCTTTCCCGTCCAAACGGATCACCGCCAACCTGGCTCCGGCCGATCTGCGCAAGGAAGGGGTCGGTTTTGACCTGCCGACAGCCCTCAGTATCCTCATTGCCTCCGAGCAAATTTCTCCATCCACGGACTACTTGGTGGTGGGGGAACTTGCGCTTGACGGTGAAGTGCGGAGTGTGCACGGGGTACTCCCAATCGCACTGGCTGCCGCAGAAGCAAAACTCGATCGGGTGATCGTCCCAAACGGGAATGCCGCTGAGGCTGCCCTTGCTGGCGGGATCGCCGTCTATCCGGTGCAGACGCTCACTGAGGCAGCCGCTCTGCTTGCCGGCAGTCTCTCCATCCCCCGCTTCCAGATCGATCGGAATGCACTGATGGACCAGGCCTCTACAAATCCACCCCTTGATATCAGTCAGGTAAAAGGGCAGGAACAGGCGAAGCGGGCCCTGGAGGTGGCAGCAGCGGGAGGTCACAACGTGCTAATGACAGGACCACCCGGAGCAGGGAAAAGCCTGCTTGCTCGCTGCTTGCCGGGAATCCTTCCACCCCTTTCGTTTGCCGAGGCGCTTGAAGTAACCCGCGTATACAGCGTCGCCGGTCTGGCCGACGACAACGTTCCTTTAATCACCAAACGGCCTTTCCGGACACCTCATCACACGATCTCGTACGCAGGCATGGTTGGCGGTGGACACGGGCTTCCCGGACCCGGTGAGATCACCCTAGCCCATCACGGCGTGCTGTTTCTCGACGAACTCCCCGAGTTCGATCGCCGCGTGCTGGAGAGCCTTCGACAACCACTCGAGGATCGAAGCATCCTACTATCCAGGGCCGGTGTCTCAGTCCGCTACCCAGCCAACATCACCATGGTCGGAGCGATGAATCCGTGTCCGTGTGGCCACCTCGGCGATCATCGCCACCACTGCACGTGCAACCCCCACGAGATACGACGGTATCGCAAGAGACTTTCCGGCCCGTTTCTCGATCGGATCGACTTGTACATCGAGGTTCCCCGTCTACTTCCCGAGGAACTCCTTGCCCGACCCCGTGGAGAGGGCGCAGCGTCCATCCAGACTAGAGTGAAAAAGGCAAGACAGATACAATACGAGCGCCTGAAGGATAAGCCAGGCCGGTTTTCCAATGCTCAGCTTGATCCGAAGGAGACTACCGAGTATTGCGTGCTGAAAGAGGATGCAAAGGAACTCCTGGGAATGGCGATCGATCGATTCGCATTGAGCGCACGGGCCTACACACGTGTTCTCAAGGTCGCACGGACAATCGCCGACCTCGAAGGAACATTGCTCATTGATGCAGAACACCTCGCCGAGGCTATCCAGTACCGATCAATCAATGAAGATCTTGCGTGAGAGGATTGGAACAAGACCTTCGAGTTTGCTGAGATCTCACTCGAATGAGCTTGCTGCCCATGTTCACAAAAGCTTCACAATCAGACATTAGAGTGGAGAACATCAACCGTAGAATGCTCGAGCAATCCAGCATTGACCCATGAGTCCGTTGTCGGAGGAGGCACCGTGAAAAAGGCTTGTGTATGTGTTGTCGGAATTGTCGTCTGGGGTATCTTTGCTGTTGCACAGACAGTCGATTTTCCGGTCGTCGTATCGAAAATCCAAATCACTGGGAATGTAGAAATCACCTCGCAAGAGATTCTTGAAGTCGTCAGTATCCACCCCGGCGATGAGATCGGGGAAGAGGACCTCAAAGCGGCCTCACAAGCGATCTACGACCTAGGCTGGTTTTCCGAGGTCATGCCCAGCGTGGATATCGGCGGGACGATCGTGTTCAACGTCGTGGAGTATCCAAAAGTGAAAAAGATCGAGATCACAGGGAACGTCAACACAGATGCGTTTGAGCTCTTTGGTCTTACTCTGTTCCGCCTGCCAATTATGCCTCCAAATAGAGTCCGCGGCATTCTTCGTGAGCACGGGGTAAGAACCGGCAAGCTACTAAACAACCGCTCTCTGAAAAACGGACTGGAAGCGATCATTGATGCCTATGATAAAAAGGGATACACACTCATTATGCTGGGGAAGGTCGTCCTTGAAGAGGTTCTTCAAATCGAGATTATCGAAGGACGAATCACCAACAACCTAATCTCGGGTTTGGTCACCGTACCCTACGACCTCGCGCAAGAACTAGTTGACCTTCCGCTGGGCGAGTGTCTAAAAAAGACGCGCGTTCAACAGATCCTCACACAACTCAACTCCTCCGTGTACTTTTCAGACGTTGAAATCACGCCGCAACAAGGAGCGAGCCAAGATTCGATAGAGCTTCTGTGGAACCTCACTGAGCGCACCCTGATCGACACCCCACTTGCTATCGAAGCGATCAAGCTCGAAGGAGTCACCGTGTTTCCACAATGGCTGCCGGAGGCAACGTTGGGAGAGATCCCACAAGGGCCGATGGGCAACTACGAACTCCTGCAGATCCTAGAGGGCCTGTACGACCTTTACTATCGTGCAGGTTACGTCATGGTGCGCTTTTTTGCAGAGGAAGGCGACGCTGGACAGCTCCGTCTGCACGTGGTAGAGGGAAGGATCGGCCAAGTGACCCTGGAAGGGAACACCAACACAAAGGACTACGTCATCATGAAGAACCTGGAGTTCCACGAGGGAGACGTACTCAACCAACAGCGGCTTGCCGTCTCCCAACAACGGTTGATAGCGCTTGACTATTTCGGGTCGGTGGATTTTGTGCCAGAGTGGGTTGACGACACGATTCACCTTGCGATTGTGGTTGTGGAGAACGATAAATTGGGCGGTATCACTGGATCGCTGGCCTATTCGCCGGAAAGCGGGGGAGTCGTGGGGACAGTTGACTACACCCAGAAGAACCTGTTGGGCACGGGGCAGGACCTTTCCGTCTCCTACGAACGAGGCATCATCAGCGACGCGAGCATCACGTGGAGCCTCGGCTATAGTACGGTTTCCTTCTTCCCCGACTTCAATCGGGTGGGGTTTGTCCTATACCGCGAGGAGGAGGAAGAAGAAACTGACGACGGTGAGGATACAACTTACCTCACCGTAGGCGGAACGGGATCGGTGAGCTATCCATGGGCCGACTATACCGACGTCAGTCTCGCGTATAAACGCGAGGCCACCCGAGAAATAGAAAGCACGGTCTGGGAACCGCTCGAATCTCTCACGATATCGCTAAGCTATGATGATACAAACGCATCACTCTTCCCAACGATGGGCAGTCGCCGAAGTTTATCGCTGGAGAAAGCGGGGGGATTTACCGTCGGTGCTAACTTCTTTAAGATAGACTCAAGCTGGATTCATTTCTCGCCGGTTCAGCTTAACCTTCCCTTTCTCGCGGAACGTGATCAGGTCATCGCAACTCGCCTCGCACTGGGGTGGGGAGTAGGTGATGTGCCTTCTTCTGATGCCTACGATTTCGGAGGGGTATCGACAATCCGAGGAGCCGAGGCCACTGATGCCACACGGCTCTTTTACAGCAATATTGAATACCGATTAGCGATAGTAGAGGGGCTAGCCGCGGTTCTCTTCTTCGATTGTGGGGTCGATCTTGACCAGATAAGCCTCTCCGAATCAAAATCCTCATTCGGACTGGAGTTCGGGGTCGAGGTTGCAGGAATGTATGCACGGCTGGACATCGCGTGGGTCTTCGGCCCGGAGATGGGCCTGATGCCCAGCTTCGATATTGGCTTCAGTCGCATGTTCTAAGGTGACAAGCCTACCGACTCGCCCTATAATCCGATAACGGTATGGAATAAAGGAGGAAAAGATGTCAAGAAGCATCGTGATCGTAGCGGCACTTGCGTTAGTCCTCGGAGTGGGTGCTCTCATCCTTCAGTTTGCTCTACCCTCCAGCGGAGGAGACGAAGCCTCGGTCAAGGCACTCGAAAATCGAGTAGCACTTCTGGAGACGAAATCTGGATCCCCTCTCCGAATTGCCTACATCAACGCGGAAGAGGCATTCTCAGTCTTCACCGAGGCAGTAGCAGACCTGCGCGAGAAAGCGATGG
>CAZDDA010000248.1:0-4465 GCA_964504085.1 uncultured Thermotogae bacterium
TCAGTGTCCCGATGAGGCTCGCAAAGACGCCGCCACGATCGATGTCTCCTACGAGCAGCACCGGGGCACCGGCTTGCCGCGCAATGGCCATATTGACAATGTCGCTTTCTCGGAGATTGATCTCTGCCGGGCTTCCCGCACCCTCAATGAGGATCAAATCATAACGGGACCTCAATCGTCGCAACGCTTTTGTGACGACCCTCCATAGGAGATGTTTTCGAGTGTAGTAGTCGGTCGCCGCAAGTGTCCGCCACGGACGTCCCATAATCACTACCTGACTGCGTGCATCTCCCTCTGGCTTGATCAAAACAGGGTTCATGTCCACGTGGGGAAGGATATTGGCCGCCTCTGCTTGCACCGCCTGCGCACGTCCGATTTCACACCCCTCAGGGGTGACAAAGGAGTTGAGCGCCATGTTTTGCGCCTTGAACGGGGCAACCCTCAAACCGTCCTGGAAAAAGATGCGGCAAAGGGCTGTGACCAGTAGGCTCTTGCCCGCTGACGAGCACGTACCTTGTACCATCAAGACCTTCGCTGGCATCGATCGTCCTTCGGGGTCTTATCCTGCAATACAGCACGCCATACTGCCACCAACTCCCTGTTCTCTTCTGGCCGCCGGGTGGATACCCGCACGAACGCAGGTAACCCAAACGAGCCACAATCGCGCACCAACATGCTTTTTCGCAGGAGGTTAGCTCGTGTAGCAGCGGCATCCCCCGTTTCCACGAGGAAAAAATGGGTCGATGAAGGCCAAGCGCGAAGACCTATTTGTCTCAGTAGTTCCGTTAATTCCATTTTGGCCGCGGCAATCTGAGTCAGCGTGCGCTGAAGGTATCCCTCTTCGTCAAGAGCCACGATCCCTGCTTTCTGGGCAACCGCATTAACGCTCCACGAAGGCTGCACCCGACCTACAACGTCGATCACGTTGGGAGCGGCCATCAGATAGCCCAAACGCAAGCCAGCCAGCGCATGATCTTTGGTCATCGACCGCAACACGACCAACCGGTCCGATTTCAATAGCGAAATGGACGACCAGGCGCTATTAACAGAAGAGACATACGCTTCATCGAGAACGAGCAATCCCGATTTGTTTGCGGCCAAAAGCGCCTGCACGTCCGCCTGTTCAAGGTAAATCCCCGTTGGATTATTGGGATTGCAGAGGAATGTAAGACGCGGGCGAATCTTGTGAATCCAGGTAATGATACGTTTGATATCGGGATGGAAACCCTCCTTTTGGTGCGCTTTGGCAGTCTCTAGGTGTCCGCCCATCAGCCCCCCGGCAGCAGCGTATTCGCCAAAGGTGGGCCCGATAACGAGAAATGGATCATTAGGCCGCAGGTAAGCCATTGCCAGCAGCCAGATCAGTTCGGTCTCTCCATTCCCTACCCAGATTTGTTCCGGCGTGAGTCGATGCCTACTTGCCAGCGCCGCACGTAGTGCAAGACAATCGCGGTCCGGATAACGATCCACAGGCAGGTTCTCCCACACCATCTGAATTCGAGGCGAGGGGCCAAACGGATTGCTGTTGACGCTGAAATCCACGACCTCATCTGCTCCTAACCCCATCTGTGCGATCTCTGTAAAGTCAAGGCCACCGTGAATTGTGCGAGGATGTCGCTGCACCTCGGGCCGCGGTCTGACGTTATCGGCCATGCGCGACTCCCCAACGAAGGCCAAGAGTTCCGGCAACCAGGACGGTGAAGAGCGCGATGGCAACACCCGCGATCATCCGCGCCTGTTTGATGGTTTCTGTGGTTGCTGGGTACCCTCCCCCCTCCAATCGGTACTCCCCCAGTTTTTCGAGGGTCACCCCCAAGGCTCCGGCCATGGCGCTCATTGGCCAGCCAGCATTCGGACTGGTAGTTCGACCGTGCTGTACCCACATCGTATGCCACGCCCCGCGCGTGTTTCCTCCGGTGATCCAAGATGCGAGAACGATCAGCAAACCCGTTAGCCTGGCCGGTAGCCAGTTCAGCACGTCGTCCATCCGTGCGGCAAACTTGCCCAGGTACTCGTGCCCAGAATCACGGTAACCTACCATGGAATCGCAGGTGTTGAGGAAGCGATACGCCCAAGCCCCCGGCACGCCCGCCACCAAGAAGCACAACAGTGGAGACACCACGGAATCGGTCACATTCTCTGCCACGCTTTCAACAACCGCTGCCGCCACCAGCGTCTCGTCCAACGTGCGCGTATCGCGACTGACCAGATGCCATCCGACCAGCCGTCGTGCGCAGGGCAGATCTCCCGCTCTTAGCGCTGTTTCAACCAACCTGGCGGAGCGCAGAAGCCCGGAAATGGAGAAGGAACATGACAAAAGCAAGCCGGCAACCGGAACATAGACTGGTGCACCTAATGGTCTTATTCCCATCAACAACAAGACGATCGGCACGGTGCAAGCCGCTGCCCCGATGAGAACCGTAATCATTCCGTAGATGAAGCGCTTAGCCGGCCCCTTCTTCGGCGCGCGGTCCTTCCCCCAGCCGATGAGCTTTCCCATCAAAGCAACGGGATGAAACCGACTAGGTGGATCCCCCACGATCAGATTCACCATCAAAGCCAATCCGCAAACCGTCGCCCGCAGAAAGGTCGGATCCATCATAGCGGCAGCACGACGGGTAGGCGATTGGCCGGATGCTGGATGACCGTGACGTCGGCGCCGTAGGCCTGGCCGATCAGGGCGGGCGTCAACACCTCGGAGGGCCTTCCCCGCGCCAGGATCCGCCCGCTCTGTAGCAGGATCAGCTCATCGCAGTAGCGTGAGGCAAGATTGAGGTCGTGAAAGATTACCAATCCCGCCAATTTACGCTCTGCCACAAGTTGCGTGACGAGCATCATCGTTTCTATTTGGTGATTGATGTCGAGGTACGCGGTCGGCTCATCCAACAGCAGCACACGGGGTTCCTGTGCCAAAGCACGGGCGATAACCACGCGCTGTCGTTCCCCTCCGCTGAGTTGGCTGACGCGACGGCTGGCCAGGTGCCAGGTGCCGGTTTCGACCATCGCTTGCTGCGTGATGACCCGATCGGTTTCGCTCTCTTTCCCCATCCACCCGAGAAAAGGTGTGCGTCCCATAAGAGCAATCTCCCAGCTCGTAAATCCCGGTGGAAGCTCCGGGGCTTGAGGCACAACGGTCAATACGCGGGCCAGCTCCATTGGATGCCAGGCCGTAAGATCATGGCCATCGAGACTGATTTGTCCGTTCTCGGGAACTAATACGCGCGACAGCAATTTGACAAGGGTCGATTTCCCGGCGCCGTTCGGCCCGATGACGCCGACGATCCTTCCCGGCGAAAGCCGCAGATCAACATCATCCAGGATGACCGTGTTGCCGAAACGGAAACGCAGCTTTCGGGCCTCCAAGCTCGACTGCTCGCCAACGGGCCTCGCCCTCCGACGTCCAAAGACCCTTTTCGGAAACAACCGACCCATCTGCCACTTCACGTCTTCCTCCAAGCCCTGAAGTTCGGTTCCTGCATTGCGATAAACCTCGACCTTCTATCGGAAGAGCTGCTGTTTTTTTTGCCGCAGCAAGTAAAGGAAGAACGGCGCGCCAAAGAAGGCCGTGAGCACGCCCACCGGTATCTCCGCAGGGGAGAGCAGGGTCCTAGCCACACCGTCGACAACAACCATGAAACCGGCGCCGATGAGTGCGCTCATCGGCAACAGGAAGCGGTGATCCGGTCCCCAGACCAGCCGAACGGCGTGTGGCACGATGAGCCCCACAAAACCGATGATCCCACTTACGGCCACTGCCGTCGCCGTTACCAGGGAAGCCACCACAATGAGAACCAGACGAGTGCGCTCAACCGGAACTCCCAACTGCTGGGCTTGTTCCTCGTCCAGTTGGAGCACGTTCAAGCGATGACCGTAGACACACATGATTGCGGTGCCGGCCGCTAAAACGGGAGCAAGCAGCTGGACTTTCGCCCAACTTGACAGGTTGAAGCTTCCCATCAGCCAGCCGACGATGTGCACGGTATGGAACGCGTCGTTGGACCGCAACATGAGGAACGTCTGTATCGCAGTGAAGAAGGCGCCCAGGGCCACGCCTGCCAGCAGCAATGTGACAACCGAGGTACGCCCTCCGATTCGGGAGAGACAATAGACCAGCGCAGTGGCGACGAGGGCGCCCAGGAAGGCGAGCACCGACACGGCCCCCAGGCTTCCCCACCCGAAAAGCAGGCCGAAGGCGATGGCAATCGTCGCTCCCAACCCAGCTCCCGACGAAATGCCGATCAGATAAGGATCGGCCAGTGGGTTACGAAAGAGCCCTTGATAGACAGCCCCTGTCTGCGAAAGCGCAGCGCCGACCAGTGCTGCAAGGATGGCCCTGGGAAGCCTAATCTGCAGGATGACCGTCTCCCAAGATGCGGGCCATGTCGTCACGCCCGGATTCCCTGAGATCCGTCGCCAGAGGATCTTTACGATGGTCCACGGAGGGATGGAAAACGACCCCCAGGCC
>CAZDDA010000249.1:0-4454 GCA_964504085.1 uncultured Thermotogae bacterium
GTCGAAACGGCAATGGACAGATGGTGAAGCTTGTTAACCAAGTTCTTGTCGTTGGAAGCATACTGTCGAGGGGAGAGGCACTTCTATTTGCACAGGCTGGAGGGCTCGAATTGGAGCGGACTCTTGCTGCAGTCTCGGACGGGGCTGCGGAGAGCTGGACGCTCAGCAATCGCGGTCCGCAGGTAACCAAGCGGAATTGGCGCCCAGGATTCATAATCAACCTGCAACAGAAGGATCTCCGACTGATCCTGAAAGCCGCCGATGAGATGAGTATTCCTGTTTTCTCATGCAGCACGGCATTCCATCTCTACCGCACACTGCAGAACCGAGGATGCGGTCAGGAAGGGAATCACGCACTGGGTAAAGCGCTGGAGTACCTAGCCAACATCCAGGTTGGCGAGGAGAAGCCCGGGGCCGACGTGTGATGGAAGAATGGCACTCACCTCACTAGCCAAGGAGCTTATGGAGCCTGGAGGACTCGAGCCTCAAAGAATCCTGCAACACTCGGTTTCTTTCTTCCTCAAATTACACAAGCTGTACCCTTCATTGCCCCTAAGAGCGTTAAACTCGCTTTGCACGCGAGGTCAGCCGAGCAGGCGTCTTCAGTCCAAGAGCAGGCCAGCAGGAGATGCTAGATGGAACTCAGCTTCCACGTCTGTTATCCAGCGACTACCTCAGCGATGTAGGTTCTTTGCGGCGATGAACGAGAGGCCTTTCTCGGTCAGCGCACGGGCGGTGCGATTTAAAGCGTCGTGTTTGTCAAGGTAGTTGCGTTCTAAATACGGCATGAGGCCCTTGGCCTCGATCTCCTCTTTGGGAAGGAAGTATTCGAGGATGTCCGAGGGATGCTCGCGCGCGGAGTCCACATCCGGAGGCCCGCCCTCGTGCTTGGCGGAGATGTTGGAAACGTGGTCGGCAAGATCGAGCAACTCGTCGAGACGGTCGTAAGGCTGGATCACGATCGATTTGTAGGTCTCGGTGATGTGATGTTCGAACCGCACGGCGTGCTGGAAGCCGAGTGCCTCGCGCAACCGCGAGGTTTGCTCGATCGTCCTGTTGTCCACGGAGTTCGACCAGTTGAACCCAACCAGGGGAGTTGTTCCGTCGTCGCGGGAGAAGAGCTTGGCACCGACCAGGGTCCACAGGGCGGCGAATGGATTGTCGTTTCCCATGTAGACGGAAATCTTGAACTCGATGTCGATTCCCAGTTTGTGCAGGAAGTAGCCGAGAAGCACGGTGCCGGGGTTGATGTTCAGCACCTGTTTGATTCCGTAGGTCGTGTAGTAGTGAAGGAACTCGTCGACCCACTTAAGGGCGTGTTCGTTCGGCTGGCCGACCCCACCGAAGTAACCGGTGATCGTCTCCGGGCCGCCGAGGTGGATGTTCGAGCCGTCGGTCCCCTTTGTATCCAGTGTCTCCACGTAGCTTGCGCCGATGACCTGCATCGCCGCGGCCACGGCCAGGGTGTCCCCGTTGTCCTCGACCTGTTCTTTCATGTTGCGCACGCGGATGAAGCGGCCCGGCATTACCTCGCCTTTTTCAATCGCCTGCCGGGCCTCGGCAATCAGCCACGGAAAGAACTGCAACGCGCTGATTTCAAGCGTCACCGCGGATTCGTCCTTAAAGTCCATCGCATCCGCGTTGGAGCCCAAGACCTTGCGCCGGAAGTCTTGAACACCGATGAATGCGCCGCTGTCGCGCTGATCGATCAGCCATCGCAGATCGGCCAGATAGGCAGAGCCGATCTCCTCCAAGCGGCGCAGCAGGTTGGGAAGCTCTCGCGCGTGTTGCGCCGCCCGGTTGATCTCCTCCGGCCCACCGTGCTTGTCGACGATCGCCAACAGCGCGTTGATGAGATCGTTGTCCGGGTTGAGGATGACGTTGTTGATCTGTTGCAGCGCATCCTCTTCGATCCTCAAGCGATTCCGTAAATCGTTCATGGTGCCCTCCCCTTGTTGCTCCCGCCGCCGCGCCTGTTCAGGGACGCTGCTGAGCGTACTCCTTGATGAGATCTTTGAACTTTTCGTCTTCGCCCTCGAGCATGTGGTAGCAGTGCTCGTCATTCGGGAAGCCACCGCTCTTGACTTCTTTGACGTATTCCGCCAGAGCGTTGGTGACCACGCCGGCGACGTTGGCGTATTTCTTGACGAATTTCGGTGTGAACGCCTGAAACTGACCAATCGTATCGGAGACAATCAACAATTGCCCATCGCAGTCCGGTCCCGCACCGATGCTCAGTACGGGAATCGATAGCCTGTTGGCGATGAAGCCTGCGACCTCGGGCGGAACGGCTTCAAGGAGCAGCAATTGCGCCCCTGCCTCCTCGATCGCCAGTGCATCCTCGATCAGAAGCCTCGCCGAGCCGACCGTGCGGCCCTGCGCCTTGTGTCCGCCGAGCTGGCCCGAGCTTTGCGGAGTGAGCCCGATGTGCCCACAGACAACAATCCCCGCATCGAGGATCGCCTTGATGCGGCTGATCACTCGAATGCCGCCCTCCAGCTTCACTGCATCCACCCCGGCCTCTTTCAAGAAACGCCCGGCGTTGCGTACGGCCTCTTCGTCGCTCGCTTGGTAGCTCATGAACGGCATGTCGCCCACAACAAAGACATTCGGAGCCCCCCGCCGCACGGCCTCACAGTGCACAATACACTGATCCATCGTCACCGGCACGGTGCTGGTATAGCCATAAACGCACATCCCCAGAGAATCGCCAACCAGGAGCATCTCCATCCCCGCGGCCTCGGCGAACTGAGCAGTCGGATAGTCGTACGCCGTGATCCAAGCGATCTTCTCTTCTTTCTCCTTCATCGCGTAGAGATCGAGAATCGTCAGCTTCTTGCGTCTCTGTTCCATGTCCATGTTTCGTCTCTCCTTTCACTGTCACCATGACTGCGCTGCTTGTGGGGCCTTACAGCCGGCGCAGCTCGTCTACACCTCGATCCCCATCTCCGCCAACAGCAAATACAGTCTACAGATGGGAAGCCCCATCACGTTGAAAAAATCGCCGCAGATCCGTTCGACAAACACTCCTGCTCGGCCCTGGATGGCGTAGGCCCCCGCTTTGTCCTCGTAATCACCCGTATCCAGATAGGCCTCGATCTCCTCGTCGCTCAGAGCCCGGAAGCGCACCGTCGTTTTCTCTACGGACTGGCGGTGCTCCTTTGCTTTCGTGGAAAGGACGCACAACCCGGTCAGCACTGTGTGCTCGCGGTTGCTCAGATACTTTAGCATTTGCCTTGCCTCGGCCCGAGACTGCGGTTTTCCAAGCACCTTGCCATCGAGCACCACAACAGTATCGGCCCCAACGATGATCCCTTCATGTCCTTCGGCAACAGCGTATGCCTTGCTGCGTGCAAGGGTGAGAACCTGCTCTTCCGGAGGGCCGCTTGAGACTTCCTCAATCGTGCTGGGGACAGTAACAAAGTCAGTTGTTATGCGGGAAAGAAGCTCTATCCGTCGTGGTGATGTAGAAGCGAGAACAACCTGTTCCCTCATACTGAAGTCTCAACTGGAACTGGATAGATCACGGGACCAGCCGTACCCGGCTACGGAGTGCCCAGAGGTAGGAACGTTGCCCTGCCAAGGCCGTATTTCATCGTGAACGGCTCATACACGTTCACGCTGCTCGGAAAAAGGAGGATTGCTGCCTGCAATTGGCCCGGATAGATGTAGTTCAGGCTCGCAAAATTCTCCGTCAGATTGATCACACTGTCGCCAAAGAAGAGCTCGTGCGTGATTCCGTCCCCGTGGGGGCGTTCGAGAAGGAGGTTGTAGATCGAAAAGGGTGCTCCCGTTGAGGTCAGCATCCAGACCATGATGGCATTCCGGCCGACATACGGGTCAATCCGCGCGAGCAGCTCCGGGGAGAAGGTTCCTGTTCGCACGGCCTCCTCAAGCCGGATGAACAGGAAACGCAGTTCATCAGTGCCGGCAGAATGAGTGAACGTTCCAACCAACCGCGGATCGACGGACAGCAGCTCCGCCACCATCCCAGCGGAAAAATCACCCTGCAGCAGAGCCTCTTCCAGATCCGTTACATCCGCCAATGGCGGAGCCTCGACCGTCTCTCGCAACGGAACGGTCGCCGGAGCAGGTGCCGGGCTCACCGCTGTCAAAGAACCGGCCGCCACCTGTGAAATCTCGAAGTAGGCCCGCTGACCCTGATAAACCACCCAGAAGGGCCGTGTGGGGTCGATGTGGTCTCCCACGACCAAGATTCCCTCACTTCCTGACCCGTAGGAGGCTCCGCCCGGGTTGACCTGAAAGAGTCCACCGAGGAATCCGGGAGTGATCTCGACCCAGTCGGCGGCAGTGGGGTAAAACGTCGTCTTCCCCGATTGCTCTACGCTGAAATGACTGGGAGAAAAAGCGGAGTAGGAAACAACTTGTTCAACGGTCGGATTGATGTACAAGGCATTCTGCCCCACATACGGGAAGAGCCGGTGATAGAGATT
>CAZDDA010000250.1:0-4442 GCA_964504085.1 uncultured Thermotogae bacterium
TGAGGCCCTTGGCGGCCAGGTCCTGGCTGCGGTGCCTTACGAGGAGAACAAGCCGTCTTATCGTGGAGAAGTGAACGCATTGTTGGTCGGAGATCCTGATGCCATCGTCATGGTCAGCTACCCTGTAGATGGGAACAAACAGATCGTAGAAGCAGCCGAGGCTGGCTACCAAAAGGATTTCCTCATGACCGACGGAATGAAGGGTGAGGGCGTTGCGCCCGGTCCGGGTTGCGCTTCTGCGGCAACCCCTGGTCCCCTTGAAGGCGCATTTGGCACAGTGGCTGCGGCCGGGTTCAAGGCGGCTCAATTCGAAGCCGATTTCGACTCGGAGGGATATGGCCCGAGTACTATCCCTTATCACGACAAGGCATACGATGCGGTCATGCTCATTGCACTAGCCATGGTCAGGGCCGGAGAAGCAACCGGTCCAGCGATACGCGACAACCTGCGAGCCGTTGCCAATTCGCCGGGGGAAGTGGTCTACTACAATGAGTGGGACAAGGCCGTGTCCCTCCTCAGCGAAGGAAAGGACATCAACTATCAGGGTGCCGCGGGACTGGTTGATTTCAAGGATACCGGAGATGTAGACGGAGCCATCGAGATCTGGAAGATCGATGGATGCAAGGTTATATCCGTCATGAATGCTCCCGGCTAGTCGAATTGCGGTAAGAACCACGACGATACAGGGGTCGTTTGATCCTTGTACTTCCTCGTGGTGGGTGGGGTGGCCTTGGGCCACCCCGTTTATTTGTCGTCAGCGCGTGGTCTCAGGTACTTGGGGAATCTTCTCTCCCGTTGAAGCAGTCCTTGAGGACGCCAAAGGAGTATGACTTCCAGCAGGATTCCAATAAAGATGATTCGAAGTGAAGCGGCCTGGGAGGCGGTGAAAGGTAGGTAGCCGGTCAGAAAATCTGTTCCCGCCCATATGCCCCATACGACAAAACTACCCAGGATAGCGCCTTTGTTGTTCCCGCTTCCTCCAAGGACCAGCATGACCCACACGAGGAAGGTGCCGTAGAGAGGTTTAAACGAAGACGGACTGATGAATCTGGCGTAATGGGCATATAGGCTTCCACCGATTCCCATGATCATCGCACCAAGGACCAGTGCTTGGATCTTGAAGGAGAATGTGTTCTTACCGGACATCGCGGCTACATCCTCGTCCTCACGGATGGCCTTGATCACTCGCCCCCATGGAGAGCGCACCAACCGCTGCATGATCAAGTAAAGCGCGAACAGTATGCCAATTACGAGGAGAAGATAAAACCAATTATAAGATCTAGAAAGCAAACTATGCACCCAGGCTGGCCAATCAGAATGTACCTGGAGAAACCCTGTGACTCCGCTACGAATGGGATTATACAACGGAGAAGGTATCTGCTGAAGACCCCAGACGCCGTTGGTCAACCAGGATTCGTTCTTGAGCACCAGTCTGATGATCTCGGCAATACCAATAGTGGCAATCGCAAGATACTCCGCTCGCAGACGCAATGTAGGAATGCCGATTAGAAACGCGACGATCCCACAGACTGCTGCGGCTGCCAGAAGCCCAACAATAAAGGGGAGCTCAAAGCCGCCGACCATTCGGCCATCCCATGCGCTGGGTGGTGGACCGGAGATCAACGCGGCCGTATAGGCTCCCAACGCGTAAAACCCAGCAATGCCTATGTTGAATAGACCCGCAAAGCCCCATTGGACGTTCAATCCAAGGGAAAGGATTCCATACGTGCCCGCGGTGATGGCAAAAAAGACGATGTAATTGATGACTCCGATGAATTGCTCCATCATTTCCTTCTTCCCAGCAAACCAGTTGGCTTGACCAGCAGCATGATGATCATGATCGCGAAGGCCACCGCCGGTTTATAACCTGTAGAGATGAAGGCGGTCGAAACCTCCTCGGATAGACCGATGATCATCCCGCCGAGAATGGCTCCGTATGGGTTGCCGAGGCCGCCCAGGATCACCGCCGCGAAGACCGACAGAAGCATTTGCCATCCCAGCTCCGGTGTAATGAATTTGTTTTCAATGCCTGCCAAGATACCGGCCGTTGCGGCCAGGGCTCCACCGATTACCCAGGTCCAAAGGATGACTCGATCTGTATTGATGCCCGTTACTCGGGCAAGCGCAATGTTGTCAGCCGACGCCCGCATTGCCTTGCCCATCTTTGTGTACTGCAAGAAGCAGTGAACCAGGACAACCAGGGCGACGGCAAGGATAATAATGAACACTTGGTCTGGCTTGATCCGAATGCCCAATCCCGGGATGATAGAAGCGACCTGTATTTTCTCAATATAGTAATGGGGCTGCGGCCCCCAGAAGAACTGTAGAATGTTCCTCAGGCCTAAGGCCAGTCCGATAGAAGCCATCATCAGGATGATCGAGCCAGCCTTTCGCAGGCGCTTGAACAAAATCCGGTCAATCACAATAACCGCTAGTGCTGTGAGTGCCAGTGCCAATACGAAGGAGAGTGCGAACGAGAACCCAAATGAGAGCGGACCAATAGGGGTATTGCCGAGTCCTAGTCCGGTAAACAGGGCGAAAACCCCAAGGCAGATGTATGCACCAAGAGCCATGATGTCGCCGTGGGCAAAGTTTGAGAATCCCAAAATGCTGTAGGTAAGGGAGACGCCTATCCCTCCCAAGGAAATGATGCTGCCCGATATGATGCCATATACAATCAACTGTGGGATTCTAGAGAATGCGCCCATGTCTTTTCTCTATCCGCCGAGGTAGAGTTCCCCAATCTCTTTGTTGGTCAGTAGATTCTTCCCGGTATCTTCAAAGCGGTTCCTGCCGCTGGCTAGTACGTATCCACGATCGGATAGCTTCAGCGATTCCTTGGCGTTCTGTTCCACAATGAGTATCGCTACACCCGTTTGGTTGATCGCCGCTATGCGATCAAAGATCATCGCAGCCAGGTTCGGGGCCAGTGCTGCGGAGGGCTCATCTAATAGGATCAACTTTGGATTGAGCATAAGGGCTCGGCCCATGGCTACCATTTGTCTCTCGCCTCCGCTCATCTTGCCTACGCGCTGGCGTCTTCTCTCCTTCAACAGCGGGAAAAGCCCGTAGATATCGTCCATGCGATCGCTGAAATCTCGGGTGAGTATGAAGGCTCCCATCTCCAGATTCTCTTGTGCTGTCAGTGAGGGAAAGACGTTATCCACTTGAGGCACATAGGCCATCCCTAGACGAACGATCCGGTCGGGCGGGAGGCCAGTGATGTTCTTTTCATCGAAGAGGATCTTGCCCCCAGTTGGTTTGAGTAGGCCGAAAATCGTCTTCATGAGAGTCGATTTCCCGGCGCCGTTTGGGCCAATGATCGTAACGATCTCGCCGGCGTCCAGCTTGACGGAGACCTCATGCAGCACCTCCATGTCGCCGTATCCACTTGTTATCGTGTCAGCAGTCAACAGCGACATACTGCCCCCCAAGGTAGGCGTCCAGGACCTCTTTGTTTGTTTGGACTTCGCTTGGAGTTCCTTCCATGAGTTTGCGACCTTCGCTCATCACGATAACAGGTGTGCAGAGCCTCATCACGAAGTCCATATCATGTTCGATGACAAGGAACGTCGTGCCCATTTCCGCACACAATCTCTGGATGGCGTTGGCCAGCTGTTTCAGGAGGGTTCGATTCACTCCGGCCCCTGGCTCATCGAGCAGAACCAGTCTGGGATCTACCATCATTGTTCGAGCCAGTTCCAGAAGCTTCTTCTGGCCACCGGATAGACTTCCTGCGTACTCGTCTTTTAGATAGGAAAGCTGTAAGAATTCAAGTACATCAAGTGCTTTTGCACAGATTTCACGCTCCTGCTGGCGCACCCTTCGTGGCCGAAATAATGGGTTCCAGATCCGCTCGCCAAGCTGTTGGGATGGCACGAGCATCAGATTCTCCAAGACGGTCATCTCTTTCAACTCGCGCGGAATCTGAAAGGTCCTACAAACCCCTTTTTGGAAGACACGGTGGGGCGGGAGGCCTGTGATGTTCTCCTCGCCCAGGCGCACTTCTCCACTATCGGGTTTGAGAAAACCGGTGAGGAGGTTGAACAGAGTGGTCTTACCGGCCCCGTTCGGACCAATTAGGCCAGTGATCGTACTCGGTTCAACGGCGAAACAACAGGCATCCACCGCCCGCAGTCCGCCGAAACGCTTTGAGAGTTTCTCAACAGCCAGCACGCTTCTCACCTCCAAAAAAGAAAACCGCAAGCCATTTGGCTTCCGGTTTTCGGGTCTGGTAGCACACTTTTGGTGCTACGACCCGACCTACCACATAATAAAGTGAAAGTAACGGGCTACATGTCTTCTGCTCAAAGTCTCATTCGTATGCAGCGCCATAGTTACTCTTGTCCTGTTCTGACATCCTAGCGGAGGTGGCTGGGGTTGTCAAGCAGTTTCTCGTTGACGGGGCGGTGGTTTAGATTTGGCAACGCTCCCAGGGGAGG
>CAZDDA010000251.1:0-4433 GCA_964504085.1 uncultured Thermotogae bacterium
CAATAGCGGCGTGACAAGATAGCCTGAATTACGGGCGAGGCATGACCTTAATGTGGTGTGCGCCTGTGGTGGTGGTTTGACTTATTGGAGCATGACCCTATGCCTGAAAACCTTTTGGATGTTCGGAACCTGCACACCTCTTTCTACACCGATGAAGGTATCGTCAAAGCAGTCCATGATGTCAGTTTTTCCCTCGAACAGGGGGAAGTGTTGGGTGTGGTTGGGGAATCGGGTTGTGGTAAAAGCGTGACCGCGCTTTCCATCATGGGTTTAATCGCTTCTCCACAGGGGCGTATTATCCAGGGACAAATTTATTTCGAAGGTCAGGACCTGCTCACACTTTCAGAGCAAGAGATGCAAGAAATTCGAGGCAACCGGATCGCCATGATCTTCCAGGAGCCGATGACGTCACTGAACCCGGTATACACGATCGGAAACCAGATCATGGAGGCGATCACGCTTCACCAGCATCTGCGCAAGAAGGAGGCGCGGAAGAAGGCAATCGAGATGCTGCACGCGGTGGGAATTCCTAATCCCGAGCAGCGCGTGGATGAGTATCCGCATCAGCTGTCCGGTGGGATGCGCCAACGGGCGATGATCGCCATGGCCCTCTCCTGCAACCCGTCTCTTCTGATTGCCGATGAACCGACAACCGCCCTCGACGTGACCATTCAGGCCCAAGTGCTTGACTTGATGAACGGGTTGCGCACCGATTTTGATACGGCCATTATGTTCATTACACACGATTTAGGGGTCATCGCCGATATGGCTGATGACGTCGTCGTCATGTATCTCGGCAAGATCGTAGAAGGGTCCAATGTCCGAAGCATCTACCACGACCCCAAGCATCCATACACGCAAGGGTTGATGAACTCCATCCCATCACTTGCCACACAGAAAGAGCGCCTCGTTCCCATCAAAGGAGTTGTTCCTGATCCGTTTGAGGTCCCGGTGGGCTGCGGATTCGAGCCACGTTGTCCGCACGCCATGGAGATCTGCAAAAAACAGATTCCACCACTCAAGGAAGTGGCCTCCCAACACTGGGCTGCCTGTTGGCTGTACAAATAATAGTGAGGTGATGACGCTTGCCTATTGACAACATCCTGCTCGAAGTGAAGAACCTCAAGAAGTACTTCCCCGTGCGCAAGGGAATCTTCAGGCGCGTTGTGGCCCATGTCAAGGCAGTCGACGACATCGACATGTTCATCAGAGAGGGAGAAACCCTCGGCCTAGTGGGAGAAAGCGGCTGCGGAAAGACTACAACCGGCCGAGCGATCCTCCGCTTGATCGAGCCAACGGCGGGAGAGATTCGCTTCTCCAGCAAGAAGCTCGCCGGTTCAGGCGAGGAGTATCGTGAAGTCGACGTAGCAAAGGCACCGCCCAAGCTGCTTAAGGCACTGCGACGTGACATGCAAATCATCTTCCAAGACCCATATTCCTCACTGAACCCGCGCATGACGGTCGGGGCAATCGTGGGAGAACCCCTTCTCGTGCACCGGGTGGCCAGGGGAAGCGAGCGCGAGGATCGTGTTCGGGAACTCCTCGGCGCCGTCGGGCTGAAGCCCGATCATATGAAGCGCTATCCTCACGAGTTTTCCGGGGGACAGCGCCAGAGGATCGGGGTTGCCCGAGCTCTTGCTCTCGATCCACAGCTCATCGTAGCCGATGAACCAGTCTCCGCGCTCGACGTCTCCATCCAGGCGCAGGTACTGAATCTGCTCGAAGACCTGCAAGAGGAGTTCGGCCTGACGTACCTGTTCATCGCCCATGACCTATCTGTGGTCAAGCACATTGGCAATAGAGTGGCGGTGATGTATCTCGGCAAAATCGTCGAATTGGCAAAGACCGAGGAGCTGTTTGGACTCCCAAAACACCCCTACACCGAGGCGTTGATGTCTGCCGTACCGGTACCTGATCCAGACTACAACGTAGAGCGTATCCTTCTCGAAGGGGACGTGCCCAGCCCGGTGAATCCTCCTTCCGGTTGCTACTTCCATCCGCGCTGCCGCTACGCAAAGGAGATTTGCTCAACGGAGCCTCCGGTCTACCAAGACCTGGGTGGTGAGCACTTCGTCACTTGCCACCTGGCCGAGACACTGAGCCTTCAGCCAGTCCGGACTGGATGAACCTCCTCCTCGGAACGCAGAACGAGGGAAAGATCAGAGAGCTGCGTGAACTCCTAGGCGATCTCAAGGACATTACTCTCTTGACATTCGCCGATTGTCCTTTCCACCCGGTGGAGGAAACCGGCTCGACGTTCTTGGAGAACGCCCTGCTCAAGGCGCGGGCAATCTGCTCGGAGACTGAGCTACCCGTTCTTGCCGAGGATGCCGGCTTGGAGGTCGCGGCGTTGAACGGAGCACCGGGAGTCTACTCGGCACGCTACGCCGGAGTGGCTGTCGATTACTCACGGAATAATGTCCTTCTCCTCAAACTACTTTCAGGAGTGCACGATCGCAGAGCCCGCTTTCTCACTGTCGCTGCCCTTTGTCTCCCCGAGGATCGAGAATTTACCCGAACAGGAATCCTCACTGGACGGATTGCGAAAGAGCCTGCCGGCAAGAACGGGTTTGGCTACGACCCTCTGTTCATCCCAAATGGCCACTCGAAGACCCTTGCTGAAATGACTGTGTTTGAAAAGAATCAGATTAGCCACCGCCAAGCAGCGATCAAGCAGCTTAAACCCGTACTGGACAGGTTGATTCAGGAGGAATCCTCTGCCGAAGCCAGGGTTTTCTGAAACTTGCGAAGGACTTCTCGTTGCGTTGCAGTAAGGCGTGTAGGCACAATCACCTGAACCTCGACAAACTGATCTCCCTTTCCATTTCTGTTTAGATCGGGCATTCCCTTGCCCTTCAAGCGAATCACTGTGCCCGGTTGCGTCCCCGCAGGAATACTGACTTTTTCCTCACCCCAAAGCGTCTCAACAGGTACTTTCGCTCCCAGTACGGCTTGAGGATAGTGAATCGCCACTTGGGAGTGGATATCTCGTCCTTTGCGCTTGAACGTCGGATGGGGAATCACCTCAACCACTATATAAAGGTCTCCGACTGGACCACCACCTGGGCCGACGTTCCCCTGCCCTTTCAACCGCAAGCGGGACCCATTGTCTACTCCAGCAGGCACGTTGATCGAGATCCTGCTCTTTTCCTTAACCCGACCGCTCCCGCGGCAACGATGACACGCTTGCTCCAGGATCTCTCCCTCGCCTTCGCACTCCGGACAGGTACGGATGTTGACAAAGCTTCCGAGGAGACTCTGCTGGCGGTACTCAACCTGACCTCTTCCGTGGCAAGTTGGGCACGGTCGTTTTGAACTGCCCGGCTCCATGCCGCTTCCTTCACAGCGGTCGCAGGCGACAAGCCGGGGTACGGTGAGCTTCATCTTTGTGCCGTTCGCGGCGTCCTCTAACGTAACCCTCAGCTTGTACTCGATGTGCTCTCCTCGTCGCAATCGACGTTGACGCATGGCCCTAGCAGTTGGTTCCTGTCGGAAGAAGAGGTCGAAGAAGTCGTCGAACCCTCCGAAGCCAAACTCGGAGAACGCCTCGCGCGCCCGTCGGAAATCAGTCGTACCAAAGTTGAACGCCTGCGTTGGACCGGCATGGCCGTAGCGGTCGTACTGGGTGCGCTTGTCCGGATCGGACAACACCTCGTATGCCTCCGTCGCGCGTTTGAATTCCTCCTCCGCCTTCTTCCGTGCAGCTGGATTCTTGTCGGGGTGGAACTCCTTTGCCTTCCCACGGTAGGCCTTCTTGATCTCGTCCTGGCCTGCGTCACGCGAGATCCCAAGTGTCTCGTAGTAATCCCGTTTGGCCACGCCGCCCCCTAGCTAGCTGAAGCCATTACTTGTCGTCGTACTCCGCGTCGATGTACTCTCCGCCGTCGTCTTCGTCCTCTTCACTGCTTTCCTCGGAGCTGGATGGCGATTGTTCAGGTGTTGCCTGCTTATACGCCTCCTCGGCAAGCTGTTGCGAACTCTTGGAGAGTTCCTGCATGGTCTGCCGGAGTTCCTCCATGCTCGCATCCTGAGAGAGTTTCTCCTTCAGCCGACGGAGCTGATCCTCAATCTCACCCCGTTGCTGTGCAGGGACTTTGCCTCCCAGGTCTGACAGCGCCTTTTCCACAGAGTAAACGAGTTGATCGGCTTGGTTTCTGACCTCGATGTGCTCTGCCTTCTTTCGATCGTCTTCGGCGTGCGCTTCGGCTTCCTGCCGCATCCGTTCAATCTCAGGCTCATCGAGCCGTGACGAGTCCTTGATCGTGATGGAAGCGCTTTTGTTGGTCGCTTTGTCCTTGGCAGTGACGTGGAGTATCCCGTCGGCGTCGATGTTGAACGTGACGTCGATCTGTGGGATTCCGCGCGGCGCCGGGGGTAATCCGGTCAGCTGAAACTTTCCTAGGGACTTGTTATCTGCGGCCATCTTTCGCTCT
>CAZDDA010000252.1:0-4421 GCA_964504085.1 uncultured Thermotogae bacterium
ATGAGGTACGGGTGCACGACCAGGCACTCAGCCCGGGGGAGTTCAACCTGCTGCCGCCAGCCGGCCTGGTGATCGTCGACACGGCGCTGCCGTCCGGACAAGCAAACAGCCCCTACAGCCACACGATGACCGCAGCAGCAGGCACCTCGCCGTACACCTGGAGCTGGCAGTACATCGCGCCGAGCACGCAGCTGCCGCCGGGATTGAGCCTCACCGACAACACCGGCGGCATCTCCGGCACCCCGACCGCAAGCGGAGACTACCACGTGCGCATCACGGTGACCGACGCCGTCACAGACACCGCCAGCAAGGACTACACCTTGACGATCAATCCGGAGGCATCGAATCTCGTCGGGCACTGGCGCTGCAACGAGGGGTCGGGGACCGCGGCGGCGGACTCCTCCGGCAACGGCAACGACGGTGTGCTGTACGGAGCGGGCTGGACAACGAGCATCGACGGCAGCGGCGCGCTCACCTTTGACGGGGTGAATGACTACGTCGAGATATTGGACGATGCCAGTTTGGATGTAACGCCGTGGTTGACGGTTGAAACGTGGGTCCGGTTGGTGGGGGTGACCTCGGGGAACCCGAACATAGTGGCGAAGGACCACGCATACTTCCTCGGGTATGAGAGCAGCACAAGGAAGCTACGACACGGGATTCACACGGGATCCTGGAATGTGCGGGTATCGAGTTCGGCCCGCCTTGAGGTGGGGGTATGGACACACATCGCGATGGTATTTGATGGAAGCCAACTGCGATTCTACCAGGATGGGAACCTGACGGACACATTCGGGGTGAACGGAGCGATCCACGTAGAGAACTCCGACCTGATCATCGGTGGGTTTGAGACAATGGAAACGCAAAGGAAGTCACAGTACCTCGCTGGCACAGTCGATGAGGTACGGGTGCACGACCAGGCACTCAGCCCGGGGGAGTTCAACCTGCTGCCACAATTAACTGCACCCGCGGCAGCGGGCGAACCCCTCGCCATACGTAGAACCGTCCTCTTCCCCAATCCCGTCAGGGAGGTTGCGCAGTTCAGGGTGGAGGGCGCGGCAGTGGCGAGCATCAAGGTACAGATCTACGATCTGACGGGCACAAGGGTATTTGATAGCGACTGGCAGCCCGGAGACCTCTTCGAATGGGACGCAACAGACCACCACGGCAGAACTCTGGCCAACGGCGTCTATCTCTATACGCTGGCCGCGCAGCTTGTAAGCGGCCAACAGATTCCTTTCGCTCCGCAGAAACTCTTCATCCTGCGCTCGCAGTAGGCTAAGCAGTTTCGACGCCGCGATCGCGCTTTCCCCAACGGGAACCACACTCCGAATCCACCAGACCGCAGAGCTTGGACGTCCATCCTTAAGGAACCTCTCCTCAAAGCGCAACGCCCACCTTGACTTCACATCCGGTATGGCACTAAAGTTACGCGAGTCTAGGAGCAACTGTCCGGCCAATCCGCTATGCGAAAGGTTGAGTCACCCAAAGAGCTGCGAGAAATCTGTCAGCGGCCTCCTGCTGCATCGCTTGCCAAGGTCATCTGGAGAAGGGGATCCATCTACCTGACATGGATCCTGCTGCACACGCCGGTTGACGGCATCCATGTGACGGTCGCTTGGATCTTCCTTGGCGTGGCGGGCGCAGCGCTACTCGGCCTCGGGAGCCATTGGATTCCCGTCGCCGGGGCTCTTCTGCTCGTCCTGCAACACCTCCTCGACGTCGTCGATGGCGAAATCACCAGGTACAAGAAGAGCGAGTCCGCTGTTGGCATGTTTCTGGACAAGCTGGGACACAACATTGTTTATCCAACCATCTTCTTGGGGCTCGGCTTCGCGACCTATCGAACCTACCCCATTGCGGCAGTCTTTGTCTTCAGCTTCACTGCAGCGATTTCCAAGCTTCTGATGCAGAACAGTGGCGAGGTACTGGGCCACGTCCTGAGACAGTGGGCGGAACGCAGCGGCGACCGGGACGCCCCTGTCCGTGCTCGCTCAACCGACAAGAGACCGAAGAGCCGATATTCGCTGATCCGCATCGCCAGGCACCTGCACCTCCCCTTCTTGTACACCAAGGGAATCGACCTGGTGATATTGGCAACGGCACTCGCAGGCCGATTGGACATCGCGTTGTTCTTCTATGGAGCGACCATGCCCATCCGAGCGTTTTTCGCTCTTCTCAATTGCTTCAGACACATGGCGTCTGTGAGCGACCGACGGAAGGAGCTGAATCCGCAGAGTGAATAGCGACTGCGCTGTTCGATCAAGACGACCCAAGGTTCTGCACTTGCTAAACACAATGGGAACCGACCCCGGTCCTTCCGGCCGCGCTGCCCACATCAACAACGAGACCTTTGAAGTGGTGTTGTGCTCCTACTACCGCGTGGGGCCGGACGTGACTGCAAATCGCCAGTCTTACGGTAAAAGAGTGGAGACGCTCGCTGCCAGAGGTCGCCTCGACCTCGTCGCGTGGCTGCGACTTTTTCGCCTCCTTCGTAGGGAACGATTCGATGTCGTCCACACCCACCACAATCTGTCCGGAATCCTCGGGAGGATCCTCGGGAAGATGGCGCGGGTTCCAGTCATCGTAAACAGCAACGGTACTGTCCATACTCGCTTTTCCTTTCCCGTGAGAGTGGCCAAGGGCCTCACTCTGCCCCTTGCCGACGCACACGTATTCGTTTCCAAGGCCGTAGAGCTGTCGTTTTCCTGGTGGGAAAGGCGGCTCTGCCGTCGCAGCAAGAAAATCGTGATCTACAACGGGGTTGACATTCGCGCAATTGACCGCGCGGCTTCCGAAACCGAGAGGCTAAGAGAGAAATTGGGACTGCCGGAAGGTGCCTTCGTCGTCGGACACGTCGGCAGACTCATCCCTTTGAAGAGCCAAAAGACGCTGTTAGAGGCGTTCGCCATCATCAGCAGGCAGTGCGCAGAAGCGAGACTCATCGTAGTAGGCCAGGGACCAATGGAGAACGATTTAAAGGGCCACGCGAAAGCACTGGGGATACACGACAAGACCATCTTCACCGGATTCATCGCGCTCGAAGAGACGTATGGAATTCTACATCTTGTCGACGTCTTTGCCATGGCCTCCTCTGCGGAAGGATTCAGCAAAGTGGTCTTGGAAGCCATGGCTGCTCGTAGGCCCGTGGTCGCGACGGACATCATGGCGTTCAGAGAGGCCGTGATCGAGGGTCTGACGGGGAAGATCGTGCCGCTGCAAGATCCTGAGTCTCTCGCCAATGCGCTCCTGAGTCTTTGCCAAGACCCAAAGACGGCCCGCACAATGGGCGCAGCGGGACGACAACGGGTCGAGGAGAACTTCCTCATAGAGAGGACGGCCGCGGAATACGAGAACGTCTACCGGGAATTGCTCAAAAAAAAGAGGACGGGCGTAAGCGGTGACTAACGGCGCAGCGCGCAATAGAAAGAGAACCAAAGGAACCACAAATGTATGAGGACCAGCGCCTCTATCGCATCCATCACCCCTATTCCCACTACCTCGCCCGGCCACTCGCACGAAAGTGCCTTCCTCTGGCGATACGCTGGAGACTTAAACCCAATCAGGTGACCGTAGCCGCTGCTGGCACACTGCTGGCCGGGCTCGCGTTGTTCGGAGTCGGTGGGTTCGTGCCCCGGATCCTGGCGGCGTGTGCAATTGTCGTAAGCCACTTCCTCGACTGCATTGATGGCGAACTGGCCCGAAGAACCGGGCAGACGAGCAAGCGGGGTGAATACCTCGACGCACTCGGCGGCTACGTGCGAGGAGGTCTGTTATTGCCCGCCATCGGCTTGGGCTTGACGCTGGTTCCGGACGCTGGCCACGCGCTCTTGAAGGCCGTGCTGCCTATCCCCGTCGGAGCCTACGTGTCAATCGGTCTGTGGGCCGGATGTGCTACGTCGCTTGTCCGGGTGATCAACCTCCGATACAGATCGCTGCTCGGCAGATCCTTGCGCGGTGTCAAACACGGGTTCCTGCAAATCGCTTCTGTGCCTCACGGGTTGGTGAACCCGCTGCTGCTTGCTGCTGCCGGAGCTCAGGCCCTGAGCGTGCTGCTTATTGCATATTCGCTGTATCACACGCTCGAACTTCTTTACGGTCTCTATAAGTCCGTCCGGGCCTGAGCGGCCTGGTCAATCGAGCCCACGTGTCTCCCAACATCGACGCCTTCCCTCCAACGCGGCTGGCCTCGCGGGCGGGGCGCACGCGAGCAATTCTCACGTTGACAGACGGGGTGGGCCTTTGTATCATCATACACCTGCTCAAAGCAGGAGGTAGACTTACGTCCATGGAGCAAGGAACAAGGCGATTACCAAAACACGTTGGAGATGCCATCCACGCGGTAGGCAGACGCAAGCGAGCTACGGCACGCGTGTACCTTTCGGAAGGCGAAGGGGCGGTCCTGATCAACGGTCGTCCGG
>CAZDDA010000253.1:0-4411 GCA_964504085.1 uncultured Thermotogae bacterium
CCTACGCCATCAGCACGATGGGCGCCGACCACACCTCCGGCTACACCATCTGCCCGGAGATCCTCGGCGTGAGTGGAAAGCTTGACCCGTTCGAGGTGAACAAGACGGACCTCGTACGCACCTTCCAGCATGCCACCGCGTTCATCGACACAACCGGCCACTGCCTGTTCATTGCGTTTGCCATCCTCGACATCTCCGAAGGCTTCGAGGGGGTCGTTGAGGAGTGCAACGGCGTGCTCGGCACCAAGTGGACGATGGACGACGTCGGCAGAATCGGAAAAGAGATCATTGACAGGGAGCGCTCTTTCAACAAAGGCGCCGGGTTCACCAAGGTGCACGATCGCTTACCCGAGTTCATGAAAATCGAATCGCTACCACCGCACAACGTCGTGTGGGACGTGCCCGACGAGCAACTGGACAGGGTGTACACGTAGATTCGAGACCGCAGCCAGGTTTCGGTTTCGAGGGATATCGAGGGTTGCCTCAGTGTTTTCCTTGGACAAGAGCGATAACAAAGACGGGGATTCGATGATCGAGGTGCACCTCTACGGGAAGCTGCGCCGATTTGCTGAGGATCCCGATCCGACGTCGGATACGATCGTTCAGGCTGAAGCGGTGCCGGGAGACACCATCGGCCGGATTCTGAAGCGAATCGGAATCTCACTCGAGGAAGTGGGAAGCAACGTCTTCCTCAACGGCGAGTACTCGGGACTAAACCGCCCGGTGAAGCCGGGCGATCGGCTGGGAGTCTTTCCCGACGATATGCAGCTTCTCTACAAGTGGTACTTCCACAAGCGCGAGGCGGGGGATGAGCGAGCCGATTCGTGTTGAGGTCAGGCTCTATGCCTCGCTGGAGAAAACGCGTCCACCGCTTGGAGCCGGTGAGCCGTTCCCCGTGGAGATCGAAGCAGGAGCACGTGTCGAACAGCTCGTGAAAAGCCTGGGGATTGATCCCGGCGCGGTTCGATTGGCCTTCGTCAACGGTGGGGTTCGAGAATTCGATCACGTCCTCGCAGAGGGCGATCGGGTGGCACTGTTTCCGGCAATCGGCGGCGGCTGAGGGCGTCTCGGGAAGAGGCCCTCAATCCACAGTCTCATCGATCCACCCCGCGATGTTCTCAGCCTGCGGGGTGAAGAAGCGACATTCGATCCGTCCGGATTGCTTCGGGTTGAAATCAGAGGGGTCAAAGGCGATGCACAGGCAGTCGAGTTGTTCAACGCCGATGTCGAGCTTGCGGAAGTGTGGATCGTCCAACGCGACGTTTACCAACCGAATACGGCCGACGTAGGCCACAAGCCTTTCTCTGCTAACCGCAATCGCCCCCGAGGAGACACGCCGCTTCCGGGTAAACCTCTTCCCCGGTGCACGGAAGTTGCGGTAGGTCACCGACACGCGAATCCCCTCTTCGAGTAACCGAATCCCTTCGGCGTCCAGCGCCGTTCTCGCTGCCTGCGGCAACCTGCCGAATCCGAATAGTCGATGTGCGACGGTCTTTGTCAATGGCCCCCCGGAGTGGACACTGGGACACGCAGTTCAGCCAAGCGGCCTCACGCCCGAATCGTCTCAGCCCGGAGTCCTACGTCGCCGCGAGCCCACGGATCTTGATGCTGCCGTTTCCCGTTTGCAGGATCAGCTTAGATGTCGGTGCGTTGAGAACCGCGGACCATTCCTTGCCTTGTGTATCGCCGACAAGCAGCAGGGTCGTGCTGATCGAGCCGTTGTTGACACGGGCCTCTATCGCCAGTTCGGAATCGGAGAGAACCTCGGCGATGAGGCTGCCGTTGCCGCTTTTCATCCGGTGCTGCGGGCCGACCAGCTGTCCCGAAAAGTGGATGTCCCCATTATCGGTTTCGGCGTCCAAGCTGCACCGGGATTGTGACACGGTGATCGTTCCATTGTCCGTTGTCAGCCCAAGGTGAGCCTGCGCCTGCGCAATGTCGATGCTCCCGTTGGCTGTCTCGCCTGTCACGGCACCCTTCACATCGGTCGCATTAATGCTGCCGTTTTCGGTTTCAATAACGAAAGTGCCTGTGATGTCAGCAACCGTGATACTGCCGTTATTGACTGACACCGTAATATCCGCATCGGCGGGAACGGCAACCTCGAAATCGACTTGCGGGCTCTTGCCCCAGCCCCGATACGAACTACTGGACTGGAATCGCAGCTGCACGTACTCGGCATCCTGGCTCATCTTTACCGCCAGCTGCTCCAGCCGGTCTCGCGCTTGTTCCTGCGTGTCACCCCACGCGTGAAGAACCACCGTGACTTGCACCTCCTCGAGACCGTCAACACCCCAAACCTGAACCTTCCCGTTCGTGGTTTCGACCACAAGAGTAAGATAATCGAGCACAGCAAACGTTTGGCCTTGTTCTTGGACCGCCTCGATGCGAGGAACGGCGGAATCGCACCCGGCAATGACCAAGGCCAATACGGCCGGCAGCCAGGCAACCCACAAACCTTTCAGATGCTGTCTGCGCAACTTATTTCCTCTCGTGCGGGCAATCCTTGTTGTGATCACTCGGCGCTATTTCCACACCTGCCAGAACTTCCGCGCCACAAGGTCAGCCTCGATCGTCCCGTCTTCGAGCGTGAGGTGGAAATCCATGACACGCTCTTTGCCCGTCTGCAGGTCGACGAGGGTACAAACGGCAGTGACCCTGCCGCGGATGGAGCCCTCCTGGATGAGGACTTCGATTCGACCCACTTCGATCTCCTTGATCGCCAGGATGGCGTCGGCTTCGGCGGCGGTCCCCACAATGGTGATGTCCTTCTCGCCCAACATCACCTCGAGTCCGTCGATGAACGGCCCCTGAATGATCTCCCCTTGCGGCTCCTCTCCCCAATTGGGCGATTGGATTGCCACCGTCTCCACTCCGGCCAGTGGATCACCGGTCGGCCAGAACACGATGATCAACACGGCGATCGCGATGACCGCCACGACACCACCAGTGATCGTCCACTTCGTGCCCATGAGCGCCCCTCCTTAATCACTCGTCGATTGTTCCATCGATCGCTTGTCTGAATCCGACCTCGATGCCTGCCGCCGCGAAGGCTGTATGATACGCTGGAATCGCTGAGAATAACAACAGAGGCCCCTGTCTACACCGCGTCTTACGTCGGTTTGCAGGCGACAACCGGAGCCGGTAGACTGCGTTGTCAACATGTCGAGGATACGATTCATCATTTATTCCTGCTTGCTTGGAATCGGAGCCGCACTTGTCGGCTTGGTGATCGGTTTCCTGATTAGGCCACCGTCCTCAGCGGTCGCCTCGATCTTGATCGTCGTCGGCATCGGCTTCGTCAGTCTCGCAGTCTTCCTCGCGCGGCGGCACGAGAGGAACCGTTCCCGTGAATACGTCTCTCCCAGCGAGTAGAAGGAAGGCGGTTCCCCTGCAGTCTACCCGGGGCTATCGGAAGATCTAGTTGAAGTATTGCGACCCGTCGAGAGGCGGCTGCATCCACAGCTCATACGTGTCCTCAGGAAGCTTCTGCAGGTTGTCCAACCGATACTGCTCGCGGTTCAGATCGTAGGTATCGTAGAATCCGTTCTCGAATTCGTATACGTTGCCGGTTGTCGGATCGTAAAGCCTCTCCACCCCGAGGAGGGTGTCGCTCCACTTCTCGGAGAGGATGTCGTGGGTCTGGTTGCGCTCTTCCCAGCCCTGCGCGATGATGTCCGAGGCTTCTGAGAGGGTCTTCCCCGCTTTCATGATTCCGGCGTAGGCTTGATCCTGCTGCGCCAAACAGTTCTTCACGTAGGATTCGTTGACGGTGTAACTGGCAATACACTTCACAAGGGAATCCAACAGATCGGCGAACTCTTCCTTTGGAGCGGTAATACCGGTGACGAGAAACCCCATCCCGATCCCACCGCCCGGCGACCCGGTGAACGGGAGCAGCGGTACCACGGCGATGTGAAACAGGCCCTCGCCTAGAATCCCTTCCTGCAGGAACAACGCGCGAATCAGCTCGCACTGTCCACCGTTGATCGGGGAAGCCTGCGGGACTGCCGCGATGACCCGAACCTGTTCCATCTGCGGACCGTTCGGCATGAACGACTGTCCGATGCTGCTCTTGATCACGAGGTGAAATTGGGTGAGGAAGTTAGACGGTGTGAGGGGATACACCAAAGGCATATCGACCCAAGGGGTGGGATAGCCCCCCATAGCCATGTAGCCCTGATCGATCGCCTGTTGAAACGGATTCATGTACACCGGCCCCGCCTCGCCGAAGAAGAAAACCTGCCGCAAGAGGCTCTTGCGATCTCTCAGCAGAAACGAGAACTCCGCACACGCGCCAGCGGTTGTCACCTCCCAGCCGCGGGGAGACTCAATTGTGAAGAAACCGCCGTTGTAGCGCGAGAGCTTGAGCGTGGTTTTGGCCAGCGCCTCCCCTGCATTGCTCAACAAA
>CAZDDA010000254.1:0-4405 GCA_964504085.1 uncultured Thermotogae bacterium
CGGGAATAGTCCGATAAGTACCCGGCAAATGAGCATCCGCAGTCGATCCGAACAAGGTCACCGTGTTGAATTATCTTGTGTGTAGCTCCGATCAGCCCGCTATCCCCTGGATCACCTGCAACGACAAATGGTGTCGAGTGAGGGTACTCCCCTCCGTGAGCCCGAAAGCTGTACTCCACCACAGCTGCGATCTCTGCTTCGCTCTTGCCCGCTTCAACAGCGTTCAATCCTGCTTCTACTCCAATCTCGCCAATAAGGCACGCTCTTCTAATCGCCTTCTGTTCCTCTTCGTTCTTAATCAGCCGCGCTTTGCGCAAGATATCCCCTGCACTTGTGATCTGTAATTGGGGCAATTCGCGGGATAGCTCTTGTTGCCAGCGATACGGAAAGGCAGGGTCGAGTGCCAGTCGCTTGTCTGTTAGGTTTAGTTCTCGTAGGCTTTGTGCAATAATGTTTGTCCACGTTCCAGCTTCGAGTGGTTGTTGAGGTTCGCGAGTTCCCCAAAACGGGAGTGGACGAATCTTTTCAAACCAAGGCGCGATATGCTCAATGTGTCCTGTGATATCATCTAAAGGAAATATATAAGGGAATTCCAAATCCGTTACAACTAGAGCTAGATTACATGTGGAGTATGCCATACTCACCAACCCTGGAAGAGAGGTGAGATACCGCCAATTGTCATAAGTACAAGTGAGAACGCCATTTGCTCCCGCTGTCTTCATCTCATTCCTTATTTTTGCGGAGTTTAGCTCCGTAAGCTTCTTCCAATTGATGTTTTCCGTGTGTACATCCGCTAGATTCATGGCAAATGCCGATCAGGCCGTACCGACCAGCTTGTCACCTCCACTTTGGTCTTCTTGTTCCGTAGGGTACCTCAGAAACGGCAGCCTCGACCCTTTGTGGCTGGGAATCGGAGGAGATGGTTGTGTTCTTACCACTGCTGTACCTTTCTGCTTTCCTCGGACGGTGTTATAAGCTTCTTTCCTGCAAATCTTATGCTCTCAATAGTATGCATATTTTCAGTACAATTTATGATGACTGCATAGTTTACAGCCTTTATATAAGACAAGCCGATCTTTTCCACTTCCACACGAAACCTCTTCTCCCACGACATGATGAGCCGCTTGCGTTGCTCTTGCGATATCAAAGATTCTAGATTTGGCTGGGTATCAGTTAGCGGTACTCGATTTTGAGACATAATCAGTCTTCTGCATGGTTATCCTGAAGATAGCCTCTAGGGGTCAGGATGGCATTAGCGAGAAGCATGGCCGTGCTTTTCCAGATGCCACGAAAGAATGTAGTGACCGCAAACACCAACACTTCACCCTCTTTCCTGTCCGCCAAAAAGACTGCGGGATGGTGCGAATCGGCTGTATAGGCCAAGACTCTCACCCTCTCTCCCACTCTGAAGATAGCGGCTCTTCCTCCACTAATGTCTCCGGGCTGGAAGTACCAAGCAGGAATTGCGTTTAGATAAGTCCAGATTTTCAAATTTTCCCCAGGGCCTTTAGCATCAACCTCTTTCGAATACCCATTGAAAAGTGGGTTCTCCGGAGCTTGCACTTCCAGACGAACTGGGGCAGGAGAAAGCTCCCGGTCGGGCTCAATCTCCGCATCTACTAGGCCTAGATACCTTCTTCCTGCCAATGCGCCGCCTCCCAATTCGAAGCCTACGTACCGTCCACCCCGTTTGACGAACCGGCGAATCAATTGCAGGCCACGGTCTCCTATTCCTTTAGCTTTTGTGGGACGTGCCCAAGGAGGAAGAGAGGAATAGGTGGGCGCGGCATCGATTCCCTCTACGATCTGCCGAACATCACCATTTGGTACGATCAATACATCACAGCCGTCCAAGGAAGTCTCGTCTTGAAAATCCTCAGGGATGACCGGTTGAAACGGGATCTCAAGATATTCAAGTGCAGCACGAATAGCCCCAGAGTACTCCGAGTAGTCTAAATTACAGCCCGGGCCAGTGTATAGCCCGACGCGTGGGAGTGTTATTGTCACTGATTCCCCTCGCGGTTCTGTCGAGAGAAGGCTCGCGTCCACATCGAGCGGGCTGTGGCCATAACCCTGTGCAGCCCTCCGGATGACTGCTTCGGGAATACCCTTCAGAAAATAAGTACCTGCAGGAAGTGGGCAAGATGGGGATCCCTCGGGAGATAGCGTTCTGCGAACCTGAACCTGCGAAAGAAGTCTCATGATCAAACGAGTATTGTGCACTGTTGGCGTGAAAGCATATGTCGCGTCTTTGTCAGGGCAACGGCACTCTCTTGTTATGCAAATGCACCCCCGGGGTAGCGTTTCATAGGGTTGCAGAGCGGATGTCAGAAAGCGTTGTTGATCTGTTTTCGGCAACTCGCTCAGTCGAATGATGTCTATTCCGTATTCAGGCGCCAGACATCCTTGTGGCATTCCCGGCCAATCTGAAAGTAGAAAACGGATCAAGTTTGGACGCGGTTGAGAAAGAGGGACGATGAAAGCCTTGGAGGGGGACGCAACGGAGTAGACTAGAATTCCATGGCGACGAATAACTTCAAGCAAGGCATTCATCATTCCCCGATTACGCTGATGATACGGAATGATATATGCTTGCTTGCAGTCAATATTTATATCATTCCTCAGTGCGAGAAGTTGGTCTAGCAAAGTATCTTTCTCGCGGCATGCGGCTGCAAGAATGGCCCTGGCCGCCAAAACTTTTTGTCGATTTCTGTCCTCCCAAGTCTGAGTTCCAGGAGTCCTCGCGCTTTCCGTCTCGATACCAATGATATCGTGGAAGACTGCGGTGACGGCGCAACGTGCCCCCAGATCGCCTACCACAGGTAGAAATCCTTCCTCTCCCGACGGGTCGTAGAGTACCTTTCCTCCCTGTGCTCTCCAGGATTCTGCAATTTCCTGGCCAAGACGATCAATCCATTGCTTCAGGACAGGAGAAAGAGAAGCCGGGTACGTTCCCAAACGGTATGGCGGGCACCAGCAAACCTCCTCCCGAGTTACTCCCAACATCACAATGTCTTCTTGCGGATCGTAGTGGATTACAGGGCACCAGTCTTGCCACATCGTTGCGATCGCTTGAGTCTCCGGCTGCGACAGATTCATGAAGTCCCGATTTTGAAGCAATCCAAAGGAGTTACCACTGCCTTCCCATCCGCAGGACTTTGGGGTCAACATCCACTCGGCATTCGCCCTCACCGTCCCGTCTGGATTTGTCATCGGCATAATCAAGACCACCAGGGAACGTAGGATCTCTTCGGTGATTTCATCATCAGTTGTGGCGAGCTGCTCGGCAACCTGCAGAAGGGCTTCCGTGAGAGAGGCTTCGAACGCGAAAGACCCGCCGGTCAGCAGGATTGGAATAGGAAGGTCACCGCTGGTGCCAGTCTCGCACCGAGTGACGTGAATGCGTTGAAGCGTCTCGTGACAAATAGAGGGTGTCGATGCCCGCTGGAATTGTCTTCTGACGCTATCCAGCTTTTTCATGTTTTCAGAACTACTAAGGGCAATGTAGGGGATGAGTCGGCCCTCGAACGAACAACCAGCGATTCCCACCCTGGCCCGACCACCGATTTCAAGCCTTTCTAGCCGTGAGATCACATCCTCAGGGCTAGGAAGATCTTCTCCGTTAGGCTGGATAGATTTAAGTGAAACCCTTTGTACAACCATGTCTTGCCTCCCATTTTGATGCTATGCTCCCTCTACCTGCTGAGCAGTTTGTCGGTAGGATTCATGAATCTCGTCACCCAATATCGCAAAAGCTAAGACCGTCATGAAAATGGCAAGTCCGGGGGCCACAGCGTAGTATGGCGCAAAAGACAGATACTTACTTCCTGTTGAAACCATTAGACCCCATTCGGGGCTTGGCGGCTGAGGACCAAGTCCAAGAAAACCGAGCGTTGTGGAAAAGAGTATGACGATACCCAAGTCGTTTGTTGCACGCACCAAGATTGGACCAAAGCAATTCGGCAGCGCGTGTCGAAGCAATACCCTCCTAGCACTCATACCAATCGAGCGTGCTGCTTCGATATAATGTTCCTCACGTATTTCTAACATCTTTGCTCGTAGAAGTCTAGCATACGATGACCACCACGCAATACTCAAAGCGAGTATCGTATTGGTCAGGCTCGGTCCGAATGACGCCGCGATGGCCATTGCCAGAACCAAGGAGGGAAAGGTCAAGAAGACCTCCGTCACTCGCATCAGTATGAGGTCGGGCCATCCTCCATAGTATCCGGCTGCTGCACCCACCAGGACACCAATAAAGATACTGACAGACAAGACACTCAACGAGATCAAAAGCGACAGTTGGGCTCCAGCCATGACCCGGGTGAAGATATCTCTTCCCAATTCATCAGTTCCGAGAAGGTGCTGTACACTTGGGCGACCAAACGTATTTTTTGAATCAATG
>CAZDDA010000255.1:0-4400 GCA_964504085.1 uncultured Thermotogae bacterium
ATAGATCGACCGACCATACGGCTTACCACCATATCGTGGGTTACCGATCCCATCTGGTCGAAAGTCTCGATGAGCCTTCCGTCGCGGAAAACCGTAAGCGCGTCGCATACCTCGAATATTTCGTTGAGCCGGTGGGAGACATAGATAATCGCACATCCATCGGCCCGCAGGCCTTCAATAATCTTGAAAAGTTGCTCGGTTTCCATCCCCGAGAGGCTCGAAGTAGGCTCATCAAAGGCAATTACTTTTGCGTTATGAAGCAGGGCTTTTCCGATTTCGATCATCTGACGTTGGGCTATGGGTAGGCGCCTGATCTTTACGTTCGGATCGATGCTCTCCGTCAGGTAATCCAGCATGTCTCTGGCAGTCTGAAGGAGCTTGTCTCTATTGATGAATCCTCTTTGCTGGGGCATATGGCCCAGAAGCAGATTCTCGGCCACGCTCATGTCGGGAACTAGGTTCAATTCCTGATAGATGACCGAAATGCCCGCATCCAAGGCATCCCGGGGTGATGAAAATGCGACCTCCTGACCGTTCATCAGGACCGAGCCGCTGCTGGGAGGGTGCGCACCGCTGAGGATCTTCAACAGGGTGGATTTTCCGGCCCCGTTTTCGCCCACAAGCCCGTGTACCGATCCTTCCTGAACCCCGAAGGACACCTCGTTCAAGGCCTGTACACCGGGAAACTGCTTCGAAATATCGCGGAACTCTAAAAAACTCGTCATATCGATTGTCAGAAGCCGGAAGCGGGAGTCAGACCCCCGACTTCCGGCCGGATTGGTGCCTGCATACGTTAAGGAGCAGGAAACTTATTCCAGGCCCATCTCCTTGCGTACGTCGTGGTAGTTGGATCTGTCCATGAGGATGCCGGCTGTATAGATGAGCTTGTCCGGCTCTTCGCCATTGGCTATCCATTTGTACATATTCTCCGCGGTTTCATAGCCGTGACGCTTGGCGGCCAGAAGCACGGTCGCCACAAAACCGGTCATCTCATCTTTCTCGAACTCGGCGATGGCCAGATCGTTCCCATTGATGCCGACGCCTATGATGTCCTGGGCTTTGAAAGCGTTGCCCTCCAGAGCACGGATACCGCCGATAGTGGTATCATCACACAGCGAATACACCAGCCAGTGCTCGATCTCCGGATGCGCGGCTACAAGGATGTTGGTAGCGTCGAAACCACCTTCGGTGGTGGAATCGGTGGCAGTAGGTCCTTCGAAAACATTCGCAGCCGGGAAGCCCATTTCTAGTAACATGTCGGTAGCCCCGTCGGTGCGATCCTTGCTTGTCGGCAACTCATTATAGGTCAGACAAGCCGCGCCGGTCTTGCTCAGATCCCATCCGCGCTTCTGGGCCTCTTCCATCTCTGCTTTACCCACGAGTCTGCCGATTTCATAGGCGCTGATCCCCATGTGGTGAACTTCCTCCATCGGTTTCCCGTCCGGACCCACGAAACGATCGTCTACACTGATCAGCTTCATTCCGTACTGGTCCGCCTTCATCTTGATCGACGGGCCCAGCTTCACATCAGGGGTGCAAATGACAAAGCCCTGCGCACCCTGGGCGGACAGATTGTCGATGGCCGAAAGTACCTTCTCCCCGTCAGGGGTGCTCATCTCGATGAGCTCAAAACCGTATTCCTCGGCCGCCTGTCGAGCGAACTTCCATTCGTCCTGGAACCACGAACATTCCGCCAGTTTGACCAGGAACCCGATCTTGATGGTTTCCTCACCCGAGCCCTCATTCGTGCCGCCGGCGAATACAGTTGCCGAGAAGGCAACCACGAAAAAAGCCGCCAGTACGATGGTTAGAAAACGTTTCATACACACTCCTTCCTCTTGATTTGTTACCGGCATATATGCAAACTCCGGGCCAAAACAAATCCAAGAGGAACCGATTGTCTATTCTCATATATTATGACGAATTAGTACATGCAATGCCCCGCCAACCGCCGGAATGAGGATGCCGATTCTTCGAAATGAGAATATTCTCACACATCTTAATCATAAAAATGGGAATTTTTTTTCTCAAGCCCTGAAGCGGGCCAGGATTGTTGATCGCCGCAACCGTATTGCCTATAATTGAAGCATGCCAGGCTCGATTCTGATCGTGGATGACGAAAAACACATGTGCGTATCCCTGTCCAAGCTGTTGGGAGCCCACGGATTCCAGAGTTTTTACGAAACCGATGCCCAGCGGGCACTGGAAAGCTTGCGAAAACGCACGGTTGACCTCGTGATCACCGACTTGAAAATGCCGGGGATGGACGGAATCCGCTTCACCGACGCGGTAAAATCGATGAAGCTGCCCGTGCCCGTGATCATGATATCCGGTTACGCGACTGTTGAAAATGTCGTGGAGGCGATGCGCTTCGGAGCTCTGAACTTTTATCCCAAACCCATCAACTTCCCAAAGTTGCTGGAAGAGATCGAAAATGTGCTGCGGGTACGCAAGAGCCCGGAACAACAGAGCGGCGCCATTATTTCGGAGAATCCGAGGATGCAAGAGCTGCTGGTTGTGGCCAATACCGCCGCCCCCACCGACGCGCCGGTGATCATCACCGGAGAGAGCGGAACGGGCAAGGAGTTGTTTGCCGCCCATATCCACGCCATGAGCCACAGGCAAGAAAAACCCTACGTCAAGCTCAACTGTGCGGCCATTCCCGATACCCTTCTGGAGAGCGAACTGTTCGGTCATGTCAAAGGCGCCTTCACCGATGCAAGGGAAGAACGCCAGGGCCGTTTCGAAATCGCCGAGGGCGGCACGTTGTTCTTCGACGAAATCGGGGAGATGAGCATCAAGACGCAGGCAAAACTCCTGCGGGTGCTGCAGGAAAAGGAGTTCGAGAGGGTCGGGTCAAGCGAGGCTCGCCGCACGAACGTTCGCTTCATCGCCGCCTCCAACAAGGATCTTTCCGCCCTGATCCAAAACGGCGATTTCCGGGAGGACCTCTACTACCGCCTCAGCGTGATCACCATCGAGATTCCGCCTCTGCGTGAACGCAAGGAGGATATCCTGCCCCTGGCACGCTACTTCCTCAAGGGATTCAGCGGCTTGTACAACAAACAGATCGAGGACTTTTCCCAGGAGATCAACTCGATCTTTCTGCATCACGATTGGCCGGGAAACGTACGGGAACTGAAAAATACCGTGGAACGGGCCGTCATCTTCTGCAACAGCGGGGTCCTGTCTACCGACCACCTGCCGCAGCAGTACAGAGCGGCAACCGATTCCCAGGCGGATACCCTGCAAACCCTCTACGACAAGGTAACCCGAGAGGTCATCCTGGATGCCCTGGCAAAAACAAACGGCTCCAGGCAGAAAGCGGCTGAGCTGCTGAACATAAACCGGCGCACACTGTACAACAAGATGAAACAGCTGAACTTGGACTGAATTGGAGAAGATCCTAGAGCTTTCCAACATTCTTTTCTCCTACGGTAGCAATCAGGCTCTGAGCGGTGTCGACTTCGATCTCTACAGGCAGGAAATCCACGCTCTGACCGGAGATCACCGCTCGGGCAAATCCACGCTGGCTAAAATCCTCGGCGGCTCTCTAAGAAACCAGGGCGGGGAGATCCGGCTGAACGGAATCAAACACGCCACCTTCACCCCAAAGAGCTCGATCGACAACAGAATCGGTGTGGTCTATCAGGACCCAGAGATCCTTCCAAACATGTCGGCTCTCGAAAATATCTATGTCGGACGCATGCCCCACTTCTTTGTGCTGAAGGGCGACCGGGGGCGAATGCGGCACAACTGCGAAAAGTTGTTTGAGAGTCTGAATATCGATATCGATATGGATACGCCGTTAAGAAAACTCTCAAAAGGCAACCAGCAGATCATCAGCATCGCAAGGGTGCTCTCCCTTGGTGCGGAGGTCCTCATCCTGGATGAGATCGCCCAGCGGCTGACTCCTGCGGAGATGAACAATATCTACTCTATCTGCCGGACAATCAAATCCCAGGGCAAGTCGATCGTCTACATCACCTCGAACATCGATGAGGTATTCAAGATCGCCGACCGGGTCACTGTCATCCGGGATGGATATCGGACGGGAACCGAGAAGGTAGAGGATATCGAACCATCCAAGTTGCTCAACCTGGCCTACTTCTCGGATACCGAAAGCATCGTGGAACAGCCCCGGTTGCTGTTCACGAAACAGGAAGAGGCCATCATCAAGAGTCTGCCCATCGGTATGATCGTACTCGATCCGGCCCACCGGGTGCGTGTTATGAACACCAGCGCAGAGAAAATTTTCGCGCTTCTGGATTCAACGGCAGATAACCCTCACATCCAAGACATCCTCTCCAGGCTCGAGCTGGAGGAAATCGATCAAATCCTCGAAGCTATCGAACAACAGCGCCATCAGGTGAGGGAAAAACTCATGACCGGAGACAAGC
>CAZDDA010000256.1:0-4399 GCA_964504085.1 uncultured Thermotogae bacterium
TATGTGTTCTTGAAAACGGGAGCTTATCGGCCCGCAGACCTGGCACGTGCGGTGAAGTTCTCCTCCAAATACGGCATCGATCTGCTAACCGTTGATGGGGCTGGGGGCGGAACCGGCATGAGTCCTTGGCGTATGATGAACGAGTGGGGTATGCCTCCTGTAGAACTCCATTCACTCCTGTACGAATACACAAAGAAGCTGGCTGATAAGGGTGAATACGTGCCTGCTATAGCGGTGGCAGGTGGATTCACCTTTGAAGATCAGATATTCAAGGGACTTGCTCTTGGAGCACCTTTTGTGAAGCTCGTTGGCATGGCACGCTCGCCCATCGCCGCCGCCATGGTGGGCAAGACCATAGGTCGGGCAATCGACGAGCATGAAATCCCCGTATACGTGGAGCGTTTCGGCAAGACGAAGGATGAGATCTTCGTTACAGCGCCGGAGTTGCGAAAAGAACTGGGCGATGACGAGTTCGAACGGATTCCCACCGGTGCCATCGGCCTGTACACCTACTACGAGCGTCTCGCGCAAGGCCTGCGCCAGCTCATGTGCGGCTCCCGCAAGTTCGACCTCAGCCACATTTCCCGCGACGACATTGCATGCCTTACCAGGGATGCAGAGGCTGTGAGTGGTATCACCCACATTCAGGACCTGGACAGGAAAGAGGTGGAGGAGATCCTGGACGCATAACCGCAAAGGGTGGGCCCGTCGGACCACGACGGGCCTGCCCCTCCACCATGTGCGGATCGGGTGCAGGTCATGACAGTTGACAACAGCCACCCTCAAATAGGGGACCATACGGTGTCGGAAAAAGACTCGTCACAGTCGAGACAGGCTTACACCTGTATTGGGACGGGTGAAATCGGGGGCAAGGCTCGCGGCCTCGTTTGGGTGCATAAGGTCTTGCAAGACGAGTTCCAGAGCGAAGCGTGCTCCGCGTTCACGGTCGAAATACCCTGGTTCTGGGTATTGGCAAGTGATTGGTTCGATGACTTCATGGAGCAAAACCGCCTCTACGACGTCGCGCTCTCGGACACACGAGATCCGCACATGGCCTCTGCATTTCAAAAAGCTGAGCTACCGGAGGAGTTGACGGAAGAGCTGAGTAGGCTCATCGCAGAGGTGAATGTGCCCCTGGCGGTCCGATCCTCCAGTCTCATGGAAGACGCACTGCAGCAACCGTTTGCCGGTGTCTATGCCACCAAGATGGTCCCCAACAATCAGTTTAGCGCTGAGGCCCGCCTCAAGACCCTGGTGGAATCGATCAAGTTTGTCTACGCATCGACGTTTACCCGAGATGCCAAGAGCTACCGTCAGGCGATGGGGCATTCACACCGTGACGAGAAGATGGCGGTGATAATCCAAGAGGTCGTGGGATTGCGTCGCGGAGATCGGTTTTACCCGAATGTCTCCGGAGTTGCGCGTTCGTACAATTTTTATGCATTGGGACATGCAGGGCCGGAAGATGGAGTTGTGAGCCTGGCTCTAGGCTTGGGAAAGACTATTGTGGACGGTGGTCGATCGTGGACATTCTGTCCATCTCACCCCAAAGCGAAACCACCTTTCGGATCTACCAAAGAACTCCTGAACCAGACCCAAACCCAATTCTGGTCCGTGAACATGGGTAAGCCTCCCAGGTACGATCCGATTCAAGAGACGGAGTATCTGTTTGAGGGCAACCTTCGACACGCTGAGGATGACGGTGTGCTCCGGGAGGTCGCTTCGACGTATGATCCTCAATCGGACCGTATCACGTTGGGAATCGGCTCTCCCGGCCCTCGGGTGCTGGACTTTGCGCCTCTTCTCGAACTCAATCGGTTTCCTTTGACGGGTTTGGTGCAAGACCTGCTATCCAAATGTGAGGAGGCGTTGGGTAACCCGGTTGAGATCGAATTCGCGGTCGATTTTTGCGACGATGGCCGAAGTCGTGCCCGTTTCGGGTTCCTCCAAGTGCGACCGATGCTCGTGTCCAAGGACGCGGTTGAAGTGAACGAGCAAGAGCTCTTTGGAGATCGTGTACTTCTGGCCTCGGAGGAAGTGCTGGGCAACGGGTGCTTGGAGTCAATCCGAGATGTCGTGTACGTGAAACCAGAAACTTTCTCCGCCAAGGATACATGGCTGATAGCGTCCGAGCTGGAGGAAATGAATCGCCGACTCCTCGAGTCGGGCCAACCGTATCTACTGCTCGTATTTGGCCGACTTGGGACCTGCGATCCGTGGTTGGGCATTCCAGTAAACTGGGGCCAAGTGTCAGGGGCGAAGGTTGTCGTCGAGGCCTCCACGACGGGAATGAACGTGGATATGAGCCAGGGATCGCATTTCTTCCACAACCTGACCTGCTTACGAATTCTCTACTTCTCTGCGGACAAGACCGGCAAATACCCAATCAAGTGGGAGTGGCTCGAGAGCCAAAGAGGAGTACACGAATCTCAGTATGTACGTCACGTCGAGCTGGACGAGCCGCTATATATCAAGGTGGACGGCAAGCACTGTCGTGGTGTGATCTCTCATGAAAGAGCAAACTAAATCTGCAATCAAGCTACTCGAGGACCTCACCGAGAGGGCAAAGGAACTCACGTGTTTCTATGCCATCGAAGAGGCTCTGAAAGATCCCGACAGTGAGATAGACCGGGTTGCCGAACGGATCATCGAAGCTATCCCGCCGGGATGGCAATTCCCCGAGATCTGTGTAGTTAGGATTTCGCTCGAAGGTCGCGTATATCAATCTGAAGACTTCCAAGAAACCCCTTGGAAACTGGATGCGGATATCATCCAGCAGGATCAAGTCGTGGGTAGCATTGCCATCTGCTACACCGATGAAGTAGATGGATCAGATGGCGACCCATTTCTCAAGGAAGAACGACGGCTAATCGAGACTATAGCTGACCGGCTGCATCATTTCCTGACCTACAGGAGGATGAAACACGTTTTTCACGAGTGGCAGAGTGGCGGACGTGATCTCTCCGAGAAACGTAGAGGCGACTGGGAAGCCGTTTTGGACCTCATCCGGCAGACGGACAATGCCCTCTTCCTGAGAATAACCAACAAGATGTTGAACCACCTTTGCTGGAGCGGGATAGAAGAAGCAGAAGAGCTGAGACGTAACTCAACGCAGCATCACAGCACTGAGGTGGAAGAGTACAGTGATGAGCTGAACGGACGCTACCGCAGTCGCGGTCTCGCCTTTTCCGCCGAATTCACGCAGAGACTATTCACCATCGCCTCGAATTACCTGAGCAGCAGTGAGATCTTGTCTCGGGTCCAGATGTGGATCCAGGAGGACAAGCTCGGTTCATTGCTGCGAACGGTACGCCGTCACCTGCCTTTATCTGACGTAGTAAACGCCCTACGTCGCTATTTCATCGTGACCCGTGATGAGACGGAGTCACAATACCCGCTGGCCCGCGGGCTGAAAGTACTTCTGATAGAGTCGATCCTCTCTTCACGATTGGATTACATCAACGCTGCAAGAGACCACGTCAACATCGATGATCTGTATCACCTGCTTCAGCACGTGATTTTCTCGGCGGACAGTCACGGTACGCTGGGTGGCAAGGGGGCGGGGTTCTATCTCGCTTCTCAGATCCTGAAAGAAGCAAACGAAGGTCAATCCCCGGACACAACGATCAAAGTCCCCAAGACGTGGTACATCCCTTCGGACATGATGCTGGAGTTCATGCAATACAATAACATGGACGAGGTGGTCGAGCAGAAGTACAAGGAACTGGAACGGGTCCGTGTCGAGTACCCACACGTCATCGAAATGTTCAAGCAAACGGTTTTCCCCCCTGAGATGATGAACGGGTTATCGATGGCATTGGACGATTTTGGGGACAGTCCTCTTATTGTGCGAGGGTCATCGCTTCTCGAGGAACGTACGGGGTTCGCCTGCGCCAAGAAGTACAGGAGCGTTTTTTTGGGAAACCAGGGCCCCAGGGAAATCCGGCTCCGGAACCTCGCACAAGCTGTTGCAGAGGTATACGCATCCAACTTCGGTCCCAACCCGATCCATCACCGGTCGGAACGCGGTTTGTTAGAGCTCAGCGAGCAAATGGGGATCTTGATTCAAGAGGTGGTAGGGAGCAGAATCGGACCGTATTTCCTTCCCGCGTATTCAGGAGTCGCACGCAGCCGCAACGAGTTCATGTGGTCTGAAGAGATCGAGCCCGAGGATGGGCTGGTGCGTCTCATGCCTGGGTTGGGAGGCCGTGTTACGGACAGTCCGTACAAGGAGCCCCCTGTATTGGTTGTTCCGGGCCGACCTTCTCTGAAGGTGGATACGGGGCACGAAAAGACAATACACACCGGTTCACAGACGGTTGATGCGATTGATCTCGAGTCCAACTGTGTGTGTACAGTCGATCTCTTGCGACTTTTGAATGGGTTTGAGAAACAGTAC
>CAZDDA010000257.1:0-4396 GCA_964504085.1 uncultured Thermotogae bacterium
ATTGTTTATATCGACCCGCATAACACTCCAAATACGGTTGCGATTGCCGTATAAGACGCCTGTAAACGAAGTATCGATTTTCGCCTAAGCCCAGACGTACCAGGCTGTTGCGTCGAGGTAATGTTCTTATCACGGTGCCTTATGCGGATCGGCATAACCCCCTCCATCTCCACCTCAGAGCACATCAACGGGGCTGCGAACTCCAGCCGGTCCCCGCATGGTTGCTGCACGTGTGTTCCGCGTGAACAGCTCCTGTTATTGAATGATAACAGTGTAGCGTCTTTTCCTTATACGTCAAAATCAACGATCAGAACCACAAACAACGCCATAAGCCAAACGTGAAAGCGAGGGGCGTCTCTGAGATAACTCACCGTGTTAAGCCTTCCGAAGAGTCGGCTGTGTGCGCCTCCTCCCCTTTTGGTTTGACAGCTCCGCCCGTCAACGCTATGTTGTACGGGTCATTTTCCAAGTCAAGTGAGGTGTCGTTCTTGAGATGTAGCAGATGGTTGGTGACTCTTTTCTTTGTTTCCCTTGTAGGTGGGGTGTGCCTGGCAAACCCGATCTCGCCGTGCGATTATGCGCCGGCGGAAAGCTCGTTCGTCCGCCTGAGCACGGAAGGATCCATTCAGTGGTACGACGACGCTTATGCGGATGATAGGGGGTCTTCTCTTTCCGGAAGCGCCGTTGCGGACTTTGAGCGGATCTACGACTCGGGGTCATTCGCGTACCGCTTGGACGCGAATACGGAGCTTTCGCTCCGGCCGGAGGATCTACAGATCGAGGCGAGCATCGCAGGGGATTACAAGCGCTACTTCCGCGACGACGTCTTCACCGTCGGCGCAGTCGAACTCACCGGAGACACCGCAGACGGGTTCGAGGCGGACGCTACGGGAGGTTTTGGGGCCGGCCGATTCCGCGACGTGACCCCCTTGGCTAAGGTGATCAGGATCCAAAACGCGTTTCTGGATGCGGGAATCCTGCTGGCTCCACTTGAGGAGCCGATCCTCCTTGAGGCGGCGCAGACCCTGGGAGAGGTCGGACCGACACAGGATGAAAAGATCGCGCAGATTGAGCAATTGCTGTTGAAGACAGGGCTTGTCAAGGACGACGACATCGGAGCGCGCGGACTGCTGCGACTTGAAGAGATCGTCGCGTCGCTCGAAGAGGCGCGGCTGTGCGGCTGGGACGTGCAGGCGCGGGTCGGTGTGAGCGCCTCGGCGTGGCCGTTCGAGGGTCTCGTCGATACGCTGGTGCTCGATTGGAATTGGGCGGTGGTCCCCGTCCCGGTGTTGCAGTGGGCGGCCAGTGCCACGCTGAAGCTTCGACCAACGAATTGGCAGCGCTACGTGGCCGATCTTGAACTGGCTACGTCGCAGCGGCTTGGCGAGAGCTGGCGCCTGCGGGCGGATTACCGGCTGAGCTACGATCACCTGTGGAGTGGCGAGGACCCAACAGTCGATCACCGGCTTCACGCGAGCCTGCTGGCCGAGATCGCGGCGAACTTGAGCGTCAGCCTGACCGGCGAGATCGGCTACGAGACCGGGGACGAGGAGCCGACCGCGATGCTCACGGTCAACCTGGCCTACGACGTCCTATAGGGGATCATGGAAGAGGTCATTCGGGCCAGCGGACTTGTCAAGCGGTTCAAGCGGCGTACGGCGCTCGATGGGTTGAGCCTGTCGGTCAAACAGGGGGAGCTGTTCGGGCTGGTGGGGCCGAATGGTGCGGGCAAGACCACGCTGATCCGCACGCTGTGCGGCCTTCTTCGGCCCGACGAGGGGGAAGCGCATCTTCTGGGATGGCGGGTGCCGAGCTTTCGCATTCAGTCACAGCTGGGCTACATGCCGCAGGATTTTGCCGTCTACGATGACCTCACCGTGATGCAGACCCTCGTTTTCTTCGGCGCATTGTACGATCTGTCGCGCCAGGACGTACAGGAACGCGGAGAAGAGCTGCTGGAGCTTGTACAGCTGAACGATCGCCGCGACCAGCGCGTGGGGACGCTCTCCGGCGGGATGCGCCGCCGTGTGTCGCTGGCGGTGAGCCTGATTCACAAGCCGCGTCTCTTATTCCTCGACGAGCCGACCGCGGGGGTCGATCCAAAGCTACGGCGCAGCTTCTGGGATTATTTCAACCAGTTGGCGGGCCAGGACGTGACGCTCGTGGTGAGCACGCATCTGATCGAAGAGGCGGCCCGCTGTGGCGTGATCGGCTTTCTGATGCGGGGCCGCCTGCTCGTCCAGGCGTCTCCGCAGGAGATCCTGAGCCGGACAGGGACAGGCAGCCTCGATGACGCGTTTCTGATCTTGCAGGAGCAACAGGAGGCCTGATGTGAAGAGCTTCGTGATCGCGGCCAACATCCTGAGGCGAATCGGTCAGGATCGCCGTACGCTCGTCCTCATTGCGGTCCTTCCGCTGCTGTTTGTCCTTCTGTACGGCTACTCCTTCTCCGGCGAGCCGCAGAACTTGAAGCTAACGATCGTAAATCAGGACAACGGCCTTGCATCGGTGAAGACTGCGGAATTGGGACGGGTGACGCTGTCGCTGTTCCTGGCCGAGGCGTTCATCGAGCAACTCAATCCGACCACCTTCGACATCACCTTTGCCGACGACGCGGACGCGGCGATTGCCGGCGTGGGCCGTGGTGAGGTGGTAGCGGCGCTCGTCTTTCCCCAGTACTTCTCCCAGCAGGTGACAAACGAGGTGCTGCGCCGTGTGGGCGAACGAACGGTCACCTACGAAGGCCGAAGCGTGCGGCTTCTGCCCGGTGAGGAGAGCCAGATGCCGATTGCCACGCTTCGGCTCGACGACAGCAACCCGCTGCTCGCTCCGGCGATTCTCCAAGCGCTGAATGCGGCCCTGTCGGCGATGCTATCGCAGCAGCAGGCGGCGCTGGAACCTGAGAATCTCCTCGACGTACAGCTGCTGTACGAGGGCAAGATCCGAACGCTCGACTACACGGCACCGGGGATCATCGGATTTGCAATCACGTTGATCACGGTGATGCTCACTGCCATCTCCATCGTGCGGGAACGCACCGGAGGGACGCTGACACGGCTTCTCATCGCGCCGGTGCACGCGTGGGAGGTGACGTTCGGCTACACGCTCGCCTTCACGTCCGTCGGCCTGCTGCAGGTGGCGGAGCTGTTCCTGTTGTCGGTGTTGTTGTTCGGCATCCGCTTCGCCGGGGCTCCGGGCTCGGTCGCCCTGGTGATTATTCTGTTTACGATCGCCCTTCAGGGGATCGCGACGCTCCTTTCCACCATTGCCAAAAACGAGTTTCAGGCGATGCAGTTCGTGCTGTTTATCCTCATTCCCTCAATCATCGTGAGCGGTGTGTTCTGGCCGCTCGAGATGATGCCGCCAGCGATCCGCCCCCTGGCGTATCTGAGCCCCCTCACCTACGCCAACGGCGCGCTGCGCAAGCTGATGCTCGCCGCAAAGGGTCTCTCGGGCGTCGCATTCGAGGTCGGTGTTCTTGCCGGATTCGCCGTCGTAATGCTTGTCCTTGGGATCGTCTCCATGCGCCGGCAAGCCCACTCCGCCTGATACGTCGAGAAAAAAAGAACGGGCGGCCGCTCGGACCGCCCGTAATGGTCTTTCGAAACGGTTTTTCTATCTTGGGATGCTGAGATCCCCGCAGACTGTGGCCTTCACTCTTTTTCCGCCGATGTAGCCGCTGGCGATCCCGCTCAGTGCAGATACACCCGTCGCATAGGTGGGATACAGTCGGTAGGAGAGGGCCCACGTCCGCCCTTCCAGCATCAGATCGGCCCAGAGAACCCCCAGGGTGCGATTCTCCATATGGGGTTCGAGGGATCCTGCTGTGTCGAGTATCTCCAGTTGCCATCCTGAGGGAATGGTCTCCTCCAGGCCGGGCGCAGTTAAGGCCCAATTGGCGGAAAACGTGATGACAACAAACGTGGCCCCGTCTTCTTTTACCACATCGCGCACTGCAATGAGGGGGGATTCTCCCACGAGAATCCCTTTCCTGCGGACGGAGGTTCGTCCGCTTTGATCGGCCACCTGCAGTCCAACATCGACGAAGCCGGGGTCGGTGAAGGCGTGGGTCACCATCGGATCTTCGCTTGAGATCTCGTAACCACCGTTTCCATCAAAATCCCAGGCATAGACGAACGTCCCGCTTCCTAAACAGGGCTCGCATACTTCGAATGTTACGACCTCATTGAGGGCGGGATTGTAGGTCGAAGGATCAAAGCTAATCTCCGCTCCCAGTGTGACAAGACCGACTACTGCCATAAGGGCAGCTACGCAGCCGAAAACCTGTGTTGTTCTTTTCATTCCCCCCTCCTCACCCGGCACACAATCCACCCCCTAGGGGAGCGGATTGTGCACGGAGGTATCAGTCAGCCAATAGGCAATTAGATCCTGGATC